>CALRCC010000051.1 GCA_943354465.1 Candidatus Ryanbacteria bacterium | reverse complement strand
TAGCCTTGTGAGCGATACGATTCCCGCGTGTTCATATTGTCAGAATTATCCATATTACTTTACTGGGTATTCAGATACGTCAGTTGCTCTAGGCAATATTTATACGTATCGTATCAAAGCTCGCAATGGTTTCGGAGATTCATCGACGACTACTCCACAGACGGTTGTTATAAAGGTAGGCACTTCAGTACCCCCGCCACCTCCACCACCACCACCACTTCGAATAGAGGACGCGACAGGATCTTTTCAGGGTGGATTGTATCCTGGCACGGATCTATACAAGCTTAAGATCTCAGCAATAAATAAGGATACTGTGTTGCGCAAGTTAACATTTGCTATCGCTACTTCCAGCGTTGTTGTTGAAGATTTTAGATTGTTCGGTCCTGAAGGCGTGTGGCAAGCTAACCTTAAGCGCGATAATAATTCGGATAGGCGCGTTCTTGAGATACCTATTGACTCGATGATACCTGGATATAGCTCAAACACATATGTACTTAGAGCTTCCAATATTTACCATTTTAGTAATAGTAAGACAGGAGTCCTGACATTATCTCCGTTAGGAGATTCTAGTAGTGTCGTTGGTACATATAACGATGTAGAGAATAGTTCTGATGACAATATAATTTGGTCGCAAGTGATTAGCAGCAGTTTTCCTGCTTCTAGCAATGGATATGGTATTGCTGGTTTTGCAGGGAATCCACCACAACTTCAGACACGCGTTTTTACGACAAACACTTTAAATGCGCAAGAAAGGGCGAAGCCAGCAACACCAAAATTGACGTTAGATAAAACGCCTCCAGTTATCACCATCATCTCTCCTGTAGGCAATGGTGGAGCGACAACTACTCAAAAAAGCACTATAGATATTTTGGCTAATTTCACAGATAAAAATGGATCTGGCGTAGCCTCATCTACTTTAGAGTGGAGTGGTATGGGCAGCGTTAAGGGGAAGTTCTCTCAATCTCTAGGCGGATTCATCGGAGGCCCAGTCCAGCTTAGATCTGGCATCAATCGAATTATCGTCCGTGCCCGTGACCTAGCGAATAATCAGGCTCTCGCGTATATCTTTGTGACATATAAGCCGGTAGTATCTGCATCAACAGTTTCGTTTGATGAGTCTGATACATCTGATACATATGGTTATGACATCACGTCAGGACTTGCTTCTATTATTGATGGCTTGATCGCTCTCATTGATGATATATCTCTAGCATTTAGCTACTACTAAGCAAGTAGCGCCAGCACATCTAAAAGCCACCGTTGACATCATCGGTGGCTTTTTGGTACAGTATTTGCACAGCCGTAGACGATGGGCAACATAGTTATAAGACCTATTGAGGTGTCACATGTACGGCTTTTGGTCGTATTTTTTATTTATCACAAGAACAGGTATGCCAATAACACGAGTAAAAAAAGAATCAATAGTAGGCGAATTGCAGGATAAAATCGGCAAATCAAAAGCAGTGCTTTTTGCGCGTTTTCATGGCCTTTCAGTCGCCAAGGTGACTGGTCTGCGTCGTTTGTTTCGTGCGGAGAACGCTGATTATACAGTTGCCAAAAAAACCTTGATACGTGTCGCGTTTGGCGAATCGGGCAAAGATCTCGCTATGGATTTGCCTGGTGAGGTCGCAGTTATCTCAGGATACGGCGATGAGCTCTCGATCTTTCGTGTAGCGTCTACTTTCGCAAAAAAGGAAAAGGGCGCGTTTGAGATTGTCGGCGGATTTTTTGAAGGACAATTCGTTGACGAAAAAATCGCAAAGGCGTTAGGTGCAATTCCAGGACGCGAAGTACTCTATGCACAGCTCATGAGCGTTATTCTAGGCAACACGAGAAAATTTGTTTTCGTGCTTGACCAGATAGCAAAAAAAAGTCGTAATTAATATTATTTAGAAAAAACTATTATGTCAGATAAATTCAATGATATTATCGAGAAAGTTGAAAAACTCTCGGTACTCGAGCTCTCAGAGCTTGTAAAAGCAATGGAAGAAAAATTTGGAGTATCAGCAGCAATGGCAGTAGCTTCTTCAGCAGGTGCCGCAGGTGGTGATGCAGTTGAGGAAAAGTCAACGTTCAATGTTGAGCTCAAGACGACAGGTGATCAGAAGATCCAGGTTATCAAAGTGCTTCGCGAAGCGCTCGGACTCGGTCTCAAAGAAGCAAAAGATATCGCTGATGCAGCACCTAAGGTTGTAAAAGAAGGTATGTCAAAGAAAGACGCAGAAGACCTAAAAGCAAAGCTTGAGGGCGCAGGTGCCAAAGCAGAGCTCAAATAACAAGTATGCAAAAAGGTGATACGCTCGTAAAACTCTTTGGGTCGGAAGCCAAGGTACGGCTATTACGCCTATTTTTGGTCAATCCGACTGAAGTGTTTGATGCCAAAACGATCAGTATTCGTATTCACATGAAGCCAGCAGCGTTTTCAAAAGAAATGCGCGCGCTTCTAGATATGGGATATATTCGTCGCGGTACGCGTGTTATCACTATTGCAGACGATCGCGCGCGAGGACCCCGTCGCAAGAAATTGCCAGGGTTTGTCCTCGCGCGCGATTTTGCGTATTTACAAGAACTTTCAGCGCTCTTGATCTCACAGATTCCAGCTGCACGCGAAAAGCTTTCAATTGGCATGCGTGGCGTAGGCAAGGTATCTCTCTTGGTTATCACGGGTACACTGCTAAACGCGGAGCGCCGTATCGTTGATCTTTTTATAGTTGGAGATAAGCTCAAGAAGCCACAAATTGAAAAAGTTTTGAAATCACTAGAGGCGGAAATCGGAAAAGAGATTATGTACGCGATGATGACAACTACCGAATTTCGTTATCGTTATGGCATGTACGATCGTTTCTTGAAAGATCTTTTTGATAATCCTCACGAAATTGTGCTCGACAAACTCGATCGCAACCAAGAGGGCAGTATCCCCCTCAACATTTTACCGTCGTAATATTATAGTTATATAAGGAGGAGGGCGGTTAGTTTAATGGCAAAACGTTCGATTCACATTCGAAAGAGCATAGGTTCGATTCCTATACTGCCCACCAAAACGGAACCAATCGGTTTCGAACGAACT
>CALRCC010000050.1 GCA_943354465.1 Candidatus Ryanbacteria bacterium | reverse complement strand
TGCCCATCGCCATGAATCTCAACGATGTAATCTGCGCCCATTTCAAGTGCTTTCTTTAAACCACATTTGATACTCCCACCATATTCAGTATATTCATGCACAACTACCGGAATACCCAAACGTTGCGCGACATCAACCGTGCCATCAACGGAACTGTTATCGATAAGAATAATTTCATCAAGCGCCTCGAGCGGTATTCGGCGATATAAACTTTCAAGCATAGCAACACAGTTGTATGTCAGTATAACGCCTACCGTTTTACCATGAGCACTGCCTTGCATGTATTATTGAGAAATTAAATAGACATAATACGGCGTATCGCCCAACCGTTGCCAACCTGCGAGCGGTTTCGGACTTCGCATATCCTCCATGATAACAGCTCTGATTCCTGTTTTCTTAAATGTTTTTAAGACATCATCTTTTGTTTTGTCGTTCGCAAACCAATACGCATTAGCTTCATTGGATGGAAGCTCGGCTACAATCCGCACGCCTGCCAAATGTGCCCAGTAAGACTCGAACCCCGCTACATACTGGCTGATAACCCCAACTTCATCGCCGGCGTTCACCCCCAAACCACGAAGTCCTCGCGCTATTTGCTCATGACGACTCTCTGCCATCGACTGCCCGACAAACACAGGGAAACTATCACGCATGTCATTGGCACTAAAAAGAACTACGAGAAAGCAGAACGCCGTTGCGGCACCCATCACAAGCGCGTGAACAACTTTTTTTTGATCAAGATTTTTTGATACGGAAACTTCAGTGAGAATCGCTATCCATAACAGCGCGAGAAAAGGTGCTACATATCTCCCCTCAACAGAGATAGAAAAATAAACCGCGAGAGCACACAGAGCCGGGATCGTAAGAGTACGGCGACTAAAGATTCGTTTTGCAAATTGTAGTACCGAGCACTCACTTAACCAGAAAAATATAAATAATAAAAAGACAATGGGTGAAAAATAGTAAACCGTGAGCAAATAGAGACCCTTGGTATTTCTAGTAAACGCCCGCAACTGATTGCCCCAATCAAAATAAGGTTCCATCCCCTGATTCCAGTAGGCGGGATCAAACCATGGAGCATAGGTGCCGCCGGCGGGAGATCGAAATTCAAAAATGGTTGGCGCATCCATTACTTTTCGCGTCGCATGACTCGGTACTCCACTCAACGCGTCACCCTGCCAATGAACAAGCGACGGGACTCTGTTGACCTGCAAATTATAGACAAGCGGGCCACTATCCCCAATCGTCAGATACCCTCGATTTTTCGAAAGTGTAATTATATACAAAGAAGAAATGCTCAAAAAGATAAAAAGAGCTAAACCAATTTTGAGAATATGTGACCATCGGAATCTAACACTCAACGCCAACGCGACAAGAAATATAAGCCCGAGAGGAAATAGTATCGTTTTGGCAAAGTACCCAAGCGCGAGCACTGCCCCCAACAAGATCGCTGAACCAACATCGGTATTTCGACAAAATCTTACTGAGAGCCCGGCGCTCAAATATACAAATACTGCGACCAGCATATCTGGAGTTACCAACGCTATTCTGATCAGCCCAAGCGATGAAATCAAAAAAGTACAATATCCAACAAGGCGCACTAAAATAAACGGGATTTTTGTTTCTTGCGCATTCGATGATTTCTCGAGCTCATTCAATAAAAAATGAAACGCGAAAAAACTACAGATAAAAATCAGAAAATTCAAACCATGAACGACGCTTAACTCCCAAGCCAACGGTGGCTGTACAATCAAAAATACAAGAGCAATAAGCCACGCGTACAGAGGGCTCCAGTAGGCGCTTAGAGCCGACTGCCAATCACCGCGCACATATGATTGGGCAACCTCAATATATGCTATGCCGTCTGGGTTTATTGCGTCGCGACTGGCAACTGCATGGAAGATACCCAAAACGATTGAAATACAAAAAAAAGCTATAAACAACTGCCTTGCCGAGAGCTTCATTGTCCACCGATCCTTCATAATTTTTTTTTACTACCCATGATACCGTTTCTTGAGAAACTCCAGTATCACCGTAGCACGACCCTCCCAATGAAAAGTAAGAGCGTGCTGTCGCATCTTCGATACCTGTTCTTTAACTTCGCTGTTATGATCTAAGACATAAGCAATCTTTCTCTCCCAAGCTTCCGGAGAATCGGGCTCGACCAAGAAACTATTGTCGGCGCCGACAATTTTCTCTATCGCAGGAATACGAGAAAAAAGAGAAGGGGTGCCTGTCGCCATATATTCCAACACCTTCATGGGCGAAGAATGTCTACTAACTTCTTCAAACTCCTGACGCGCTGACTGTGGTGCGATTAAAATATCGGCTGCTGCCATATAACGCATGATATCTTTGTGTGGCACAAAAGGTATGAAAATAATTTGATCGAAACCAAATTTTCCATGCAGACAATCTATCTCTCGTTGCGCCCCTCCAACGCAAATAAAAGTAGCTCTACCCTTCATGCGTAAGGCAAGCTCCAAAATCAAATCAATGCCTCGCAATGCGCTCGGTCTACCCGTAAAAACAATAACGGGTTTTTCACCCGAAATATGTAAATCATTTCGTGCATCTTGTTGTGATGGCATATCTATAAAATCTGCGGGATCAAGAACATTGGGGGCCACCAAGACGCGCTCGCGAGAAACTCCGAAAGTAGTTTGCAGCGTCTCTACTTTCGACTCTGATGTACTAATAATCCCCCTCGCAAAGTAAGAAATAACCCTATAAACAAATTGCTTATGGCGTGTAAACGAATGCATCTCGTAGAAAAAATTATTACGAAATCGACGAGATGCAAATATTAAAGGAAAAGCAAGCAATCCTTCACGCGTATAAAATACTGTCCCTTCGGGCGCCTTACGCACAACACGCCGAAATGCCAATGCTCGAAAGAAGCTTCGTGGCCACAATATGCCTGATGAGGCGGGCAATTCTTTGATAGCCAAATCCCCTTTGACGCCGTAGCTCTCGAGTACTTCTTTTTTCTTGCCTCCAATGCCGGCCACCCAAAGCGTGATATCCGCATGACGCGAAAAGGCCTCCGTCATCTTCATGACTTGGAGGCGGTTTGCGAGCGTTGAAGGATATGTGAGCGTTGTAAGATACCAGACTGTCATCGTTGAAAATAAAGGGTTTTTTGGGTACCATAATGCTATCATGGATCGTGAAAAAATTCATTCACTTGGCTGTAATATTGATGACGAGCGTACACAAGATATTCTCGCGTCTATTACCGCTCTGCCGTCGCTTGCCCGTCCTGCGGTATGCCTTCCCGACCTTCATCTCAAGGAACGCACAGAAGCCCCCTCTTCGTTTGCGG
>CALRCC010000049.1 GCA_943354465.1 Candidatus Ryanbacteria bacterium | reverse complement strand
TACGCCAAAAGCGAGCAAACAGACCTATTTACTGATAGATTGACAAAGTGCTCTGTATGCAGTATTTTTCAAGCCAGAATGGTCTCTTTAACACTGACTACATATAGGAGAACTTAGTTATGAAGACAAGAAAAATAGCGCCCATCCTCGGCCATGTCCTGCGAAAAATCGCTGGGCGCATCGGAGGTCGCCAAAGACAAGGATTGTGCGGCCAAAGTAAAGATTTTTACAATAGATTTCTACTTTTCGAGATCAAGTATCTGGTCAACCCTTATTTGCTTCACAAATTCAGGCACATGGCTGACTAAGATCATGGCGCCATCGTATTTGTTCAAAGCCTCTGCAATAACAGGAATATGACGAAAATTGATGTGGTTGGTGGGCTCGTCGAGGATTAAAAGGCCAGGCTTTTGGAGCACCAAACGCGCGAATGCCACCAAACCTTTTTGACCTTCTGACAATCTGCCTATTTTTGTGCCGATCATCTCTGATGTAATCAAAAATCGTGCGGCTGTAGCACGCATTGTTTCTTCTACTTTTTTATCCATCACCTCCATAAATGATTCGCGCACCGTGTCTTCAAAATTGAGCGTTGAGAAATCTTGCCGATAATATCCTACGACAATATCTTTTGTTATTTTACTACCCTTGGCACCGCGCGCGATAGCCTCAAGCAGTGTGGTTTTGCCTATGCCATTTGGTCCAGTGATGAGCAAGTGAGTATTCCTTTTTATCTTTATGTCTGCTTTGTGTGTTGATGGTTTGTGATTTTTGATAGTGATGTATGATGTAATATGCAAAATATCGCCCACGATCTCTGGTTGTGATGGTATGGCAAATTGTCTGATGGTCTTGTCTTCTTGGCGAACATCCATCATCTCGCTCTCTAATGATTCTGTCTTGTCACGCATTTTTTTGGCGACATTACGCATCTTGCCACCTTTTTGTGCAAAGAAGTTCGCCTTGTCTTTGTTTTCTTGGATCTCTTTGGCGAGCTGGGCATTCTTTTTGTTTTCGCGCTCGATACGCGCGGTAATGTCTTTGACTACATCAAAATAATTGCCAACGTACTGCTCAATGGTGCGTTTGAATACATCTAGGTACAAAACGCCTGTACTAAATGCATTGAGAAAATCTGCATCATGCGAGATAACGATGCAGGTTTTTTTGTAATCAATAAGAAATTGCGTCAGATGTTCAATGCCTGCTTTATCAAGATTATTTGTCGGCTCGTCGAGCAATAAAAGATCTGGGTCTTGGATAAGAGCTGATGCGAGCAAGAGGCGTGCTTGCTGGCCACCAGAAAATGTCTTGATAACCTTATCAAAAGGCGCCGACAAATGAACGACATCTAGTACCTTGATGATGCGAGGGTCAATGTCATATACTTTTTTGCTAAAACATTTTTCAAAAAACTCGCGCACTGTCAGATCCATCTGATCGCGTGGAATAACTTGGCGCGCAGTGGCAATAGTAAGACCATGCGAGATATGAATCTGCCCTGACTCTGGTTTATGATCGCCCATAATAAGACCAAAGAGCGTACTCTTGCCTGCGCCGTTTTGACCCATGAGAGTTATTTTGGCGCCACGGCGAATAGGAAAACTCACCTCCTTGAGAATGGGGTATTTGTGTCCGTATTCAAACGAGACTTCTTCGAATCTGGTTATAACTTCTTCGCGCGACATTTCCCAAGAGTAGCGCACTTTGCCTTAAAGTGGAATATCTATGACTTACGGCTATATCGACTTACAAATACTTTAATGCCATATCCGACGACTGCAATGATAGCCACCAAGAGAATATATTTTTCTATGTGAGAAAGCGCGTCAGCATATTTCATATAGACTTCTCCAACTTTCCATCCCAAAAGGCTTAAAAGAAGCGCGCGAACAAAAGAGCCGATAAAAGTAATAATTATAAAATTTCTAAAAGGGTAACGGACAATACCGCAAACGCCCGAAATCGCAACACCAGGTATTACGGGTACAATTCTCATTAAAAACAAAACAGCTTCATCGCCCCTCCCAGATGTAAGGCGCATCTCGGCGCGCTCAACATCACGCCATGAAAAACCCAAAAACTTTTTCCAACGCTCAATGAGTATCTTTCCTCCAAAAAAACCAATTGCATATACTACAGCAGACCCTATGCCAACGCCGACAGCAACTGGTAGAGCTATGCGCAAAGCTGACTGCAATAACACTTCATAAAAAGGCATTGGCGGAGGAAACATCAGAAAGCCAGCGGACAGCGGAATAAATGGTGATGGGATTGGCGCCACGATCTCTTCAATGATTGTCGCGGCAAAAACACCCCAAGCTCCATATTGGACTATGAGCGCCTTCAAATATATAACTGCCTGTTCGATCATATACACATCATAGCATATTTGCGCTATACTCCGCCTAATGAATCAGATCTATCCTATGCGTATAAATAAATATCTAGCACTCAAAAACTACGCTACTAGGCGTGGAGCTGACGAGATCATTGCCAAAGGTCTTGTGTTTATCAACGGACACAAGGCAGTGCTTGGCGACAAAGTCACAGAAAATGACGAGGTAGAGGTACGAGCCAAGGGTCCTGCCAAAAAATATGTGTACCTCGCATACAATAAACCAAAAGGTATAGTGACGAGTTTACCTCAACTTGGCGATCTTGATATCAAAATGCAACTCAAAAATACACCAGTAGCTCCTGATATTTTTCCGCTAGGACGCCTAGATAAAGACTCGAGCGGACTGATTATTTTAACAAATGATGGGCGCATCACCGATCGGTTATTAAATCCTGAATTTGAGCACGATAAAGAATATGAAGTACGCACCCAAGAGCACCTACGCGAGAGCTTTGAAAAACATATGTCAGAAGGCGTTAATATAGGCGATGGTGTGATGACAAAACCGTGTACGGTAAAACGCACGAGCGATAACACATTTCGTATAATTTTAGGTGAAGGCAAAAAACATCAGATCCGCCGTATGGTCACGGCACTACACAACACAGTCAATGACTTGCGCCGTATCCGCATACTCAATATAAAGCTCGGCGCGCTCAAAGAGGGCACATACCGAAAAATTGAAGATAAAGAACTTGCAGATTTTTTGAGTGCGCTTGGTATTGATAGATAAATAATATCTCAACAATTACTGCCTGCGATATATCCTGTAGTCCAACAAAGTTGCAAGCTATATCCGCCTGACGGCCGATCAATATTGAGCATGTCGCCTACTATATATAGTCGTGGGATAACACGCGATTGCATCGTCTTGAAATCAATCTGGCTGAGCTCGACACCGCCCGAGGATATTATTGCTTTGTCTTTACCGAGGAGTCCTAAAATATGTAGTGGCACTTCTTTGAGAAGTGAG
>CALRCC010000048.1 GCA_943354465.1 Candidatus Ryanbacteria bacterium | reverse complement strand
TTTTTTGACTGGAGACTTCTTCGCTTCTTTGACATCTGCAATCTCAGCTACTGGCTCTGATACAGGCTTTGATACAGGCTTTGCGACTTCTTTTTGAGATGTTGATGGCGTCAGTATACTGATGAGTTTATCAAGCTTGGTGTTGAGTGCGGCAAAGTCTGCTTTGTATGAGTCTGCTGGCTTTGAGCTAGTGCGGTCAGTAAACTTGCGATCATCAAATGAGCGTTTTGGTCGCTCATCGCGCGCTGGAACATCTAGCGTCAAATCGCCACCGGCAGCACCACCAAAGCAATCATTGCAATAGGTTGGGCGTCCACCTGTAGGCAAAAATGGCACTTCACATTTTTTACCACAGTTGCTACAAGTCGCCGAATACATGCGCCTTTCTTCAAAGCGAGGATTGCCACTGTCACGACGATCAAAATTGCGACCACCGCCTCGCTCTGGTGATCCGTCACGATCTTTGCCGAAACAATCACTGCACAAGACAGGACGCTCGCCTGTAGGGCGAAACGGTACCTGGCAACGCTTGCCACATTTGCCACATACAGCGTCATGCATTTGTGGACGGTCATTACGCGGGCCAAAATTTCTTTTGCCGAACTTGTCGCCTCCGCCTCCTCGGTTGTCTTTGTTGAAGTAAGCCATATATGTAGAAGACAACTATACACTACATACTAAAAAATAGCAAGCGGTCTATCGCCTTGCCACAAAAAGGCGTGCCAAACGCAATTCCTCATAGTCGTATGTCTCGCCAAGTGTCGCGCGCGCTGGCGCAAGGCTAAGCGCTACATTGTCTTGGCGCATTTGCTCAAATGCTTCGCATATTTTTTCAAACCGCGCACCAGCTGGTCTAAAATGAGCGCAATCAGCTTCAATATCAATCAATCCTTTTTGTAACAGTTTTTCTAAATGCTCTATTATAGTGCCTACAGTCATGCCTCTAGCTTTTGCCATGTCGCGCGGCGTAAGTTTTTGTAGTAAAAGTTCGCGCGTAGCTTCATGAGTTGTGATTTTCTTTTTGACTGATTTTGCAACACCTTTCTCAATAGTACCTCCGCACGCGCGGATAAAATTGTGATGCATATTTTGCAAATCTGAATCAATCATAGTGGCAAATACTTCGCGCGCCTGATCTGACGAATCATGAAATGCCCCATCGTGCTCCAAAATGCGCGGGTGCACCTGCAAAGATTTTTCATTGTATCCTCGTAGATACAAGCCGTTTAGCGATCGTACGCGTGAGAGCGCGACATACCCTTGGCCGTATTCAAAAGTAGCCGATAGATCCATGAGTGCAGAATCTAGTGACATACCTTGGCTCTTGTGAATAGTGATAGCCCACGCAAGACGCAAAGGTATCTGAATGATTTTTGCCAGCGTCTTACCGCTTTCTTCTACAGCCCACTCCATAGGAAATACTTTGATAGTCTCGCCAGTACTGGTACGAACCTCTGGCAAACCGTCATCTTTTGAAAAACCAGAGACTACACCGAGAGTGCCGTTGAAAAATCCGTTTTCAAAATCATTTTTAGTAAACATGACGCGAGCGCCCTCTTTCAAAAATAATGTTTCTGGCGAAAGACATCCGCGCTTTAGCGATTCAATAAGAGCTTTTGAACCCTTGGCATGCATATCAAAAATACGCGCATTACCCTGTATCTTTGAAAGCTCTCCTTTATTGATATGATCTACATCTGCGTTATGCGAAAAAAGCTGTGGCATTGTATCTTTCTCAGTTGGCGATATATTGCGAGACTTGAGGTGTTTATGTAAATTTTTGGTCACCTCACCCTTGCGAATAGCCATCAGCATCTCAAGAAAAACAGGGTCTTCTTGGCGATGCTGTTCTGATAAATAGCAAACAAGTAAACCTGCCGCGCGCCAAGAAGATGCTTCAAACGCAAAGCGCGACGCACGCCCTCCGCGAGCTATCGGCGGCAGTTGGAAAAAATCTCCTACAAAAATAACTTGCATGCCACCAAATGGTGATGGGTTTTGACGCAATGCCCTAAGAATCGCATCGATCATATCCAAAGTGTGTGCATCAAGCATTGATATCTCATCAATGATCAATACATGAGTTTTGCGTGCGCGCTCTACAAGCTTTTCTTTTTGCAACAAAAAATCAATGTCGTAATCAGAGAGTGTATCGCGTATGCCAAGACCACTCCATGAATGGATAGTCATACCACCTATGTGAGTAGCCGCTATCCCGGTTGACGCAGTGATAGCCGGCTCAATGCCATGCTCGCGCAAATACGTGATGTACTGACCTATGAGATATGATTTGCCAGAACCAGGCTCACCCGTGATACAAACGTTCGCGCCAGTTTTTAATATGGAAAGTGCGGCATCTTGAGTCATAATATTTAACCATTGTAGCCGTATGTCGCCTTTTTACAAAATGACGTCTACATGCCCACCTACCAAAGTCACAAACTCTGCTCGTCTATCTTCAATGCCGACCTCTTTTAAATGCCAGATTGGATAACATTCAGGAGTATATTCAAAATGCACACGAACTTCGCCATCTTCATATATACGGATATGGTACTGATGCATAAAGCTTACAGTAAGACGCAGGCTGACGAGCTCACCATCGTCGCGCCATGCGACAAAATGATTGCCATACCCAAGCTCTACAAGATGAGAAATAAATTCTTTGACAGAAGAATGTGGAGCTATTTTGCCAAGTAAAAAATTTTGCCTACCACCATGGCTCACTACTCGAAGTCGCAGCATTAAATCGCGTATATACGGATGGACTGGAGTTATCAAACGCCAAAAAATATATTTTATGCGAGCCACATAAGTTTGTGGATATTGCATACGCGACCTTGGTAAGGTTCGTATCCAGCGCTTTAATTGTTCGACTGATTCAGATTGCATGAAATATATTTTACTAAAATAATCATACCATATACAAACAAAAATCGCCCCGCAACTGCGGGGCGATTTTTGGTATAACGGCTTACGCGCGTGATACGTTGGTAGCGGCTGGACCCTTTGGTCCGTCTGACAACTCGAAGGAGACATTGTCGCCAACCTTGAGCTCATCAAACATAACACCGTTCAACTCTTTGGAGTGGAAGAAAAGATCCTTCACCTCGCCATCGCGAGCAATGAATCCATATCCCTTGTCCGTAAGAGTCTTGATTGTTCCGTTCATCATAAATCAATATTTACTATGCTTACGCTAAAAAAACCCGACCTAGTTTCTATACTCAGCACATGTCAACTCTAACCTATCTAAAGAATTTTGTCAAACATCTATGCCCATACGCCAAAAAGCGAGCAAACAGACCTATTTACTGGTAGATTGACAAAGTGCTCTGTATGCAGTATTTTTCAAGCTAGAACGGCCTCTTTAACACTGACTACATATAGGAAAACATAGTTATGAAGACAAGAAAAATAGCGCCCATCCTCGGCCACGTCCTGCGAAAAATCGCTGGAC
>CALRCC010000047.1 GCA_943354465.1 Candidatus Ryanbacteria bacterium | reverse complement strand
CGGGGATATGAATTATTTTGAGAACAATCGCAAGGTTTATACGCAAGCAAAGTACAATGCTTACCCGTATTTTATGCCAAAGTTACGAACAGAAGCCCGTAAGGTACGCATGTGGGAATTTTTTCGCGGTAGGCAATTGCCAGAGGAAACCGTGGCAGGTAAATATTCTTTCGTGCGTGCATGGAATTTTAATCTTAAACAGCGTATGTATGTGCTCAATACGGAAGAGCTTGCGACTCTTTATCACCCGCCAACTATGCTTGTTATGACAGGATCGCTAATCAAGCGCGTTGAGGCAAAGAAAATGGGCCCATCGGTCGGCCTTGAGATGTTTGAAGATAAAGAATAATCATGGCAGATACAAAAAAACCAGCAGGGAAGCCGTCATCAAAACCACCGTCAGGAGGAGGTGAGGCATACGGCGATATTGGAGCGTGGATACTAATAGTTTTATTTATTATTTTTGGTGGACTATCGGCTGGCGCATTTATGGCTGGCGTTGAAATATTTTTTGCGAATGTTTTTTGGGCGCGCCTTATTTTATGGACTAAAATTATCACTGGTACGCTGTCTATAGTATTTACAGCAGGCATTATATATGTGTTGGCGCAGATCGCCTCATCACGCAAAAAAGAGCAAAAACAATCCATGCACACAGAGCCTGAGCCACAAGGCGCTATTTATATGCATGAATGGGCAAATATAAAGTCAGGCATTCAAAGCGCTTCTGACGCGGATGCCGCTTTGATTATCATTGAAGCTGATTCGCTAGTGGATCGTGTGCTAAAAGATATGAAGCTGTCAGGGGATACTATGGGTGAGCGATTAAAGGCATTGGGCGAACAGAAATTTGAATCAATCAATGATTTGTGGGAGGCGCATAAGCTACGCAACCAAATAGCGCATGAAGGTGCAAAAGGTATCACATATGGTGATGCCGTATGGGCATTGGAAAGATATGAACGAGCACTTAAGAAGCTCGGTGTGATATAGTATATGTATGCCAAAAGAAGGAAAGTTGAATCTCATAAAGTACGCGCCACCGCCCTCTCGTTTACCCATATATCAGCGCGTTGATCCGCGCGAAATTAGTTTTTTTGGCCGTACCAACTATGAGGCGGCACTCGAAGAGAAAAAATTTATTTTCGGTATCAAGCGTGTTGATAGGCGCCGTCATGTCTATGTTATTGGCAAAAGCGGTGTCGGCAAGACAAAATTTCTAGAGCTTTTGATTCGACAAGATATCATGTATGGACATGGGGTTTGTCTCATGGACCCGCATGGTGATGTGATTTCAGCGATCCTTGATTTTATCCCCGAAGAGCGTATTGATGATGTGGTGCTCATCAACCCTTCCGACACTGATTTCCCCGTGGCGTTTAATCCACTTGCCAATATAAAACCAGAACTCAAACATCAGGCAACACAGGGTCTTATCGAAGTGATGAAAAAACAGTTCGGTGCAAACTGGACTCCGCGTCTTGAGCACGTATTTCGGTTTACATGCCTTGCACTTCTTGATTATCCGCATGCCACCATGCGTGGGATGATTTCTATGCTGACCGATCGTACCTACCGCCAAAAAGTTATAGAGTACATTGAAGACGATATGGTAAAGAGATTCTGGGCCATAGAGTTTGCCGATTGGTCGGAAAAATTTGATACCGATGCCATTATTCCACTGGTCAATAAACTTGGGCAGTTTATTTCTAATCCACTGTTACGCAATATATTCGCCCAAAAGGAAAACAAGATTGATATCGAAGATATCATGAACTCAAAAAAAATCCTTCTCATCAACCTCTCGCGTGGTATGTTGGGCGAAGAGAATGCAAGTTTTTTTGGTTCGATGTTTATTACCAAATTGCATCAGGCAGGCATGTCGCGTGCGAACATGCCGGAATCAGCACGAACGGATTTTTACCTGTATGTTGATGAGTTTCAAAACCTTGTGACCGATACCTTTGAAAATCTTTTCTCTGAATCTCGCAAATACGGTATTTGTAATACAGTAGCTCATCAGTACACCGCACAGCTCCTACCCTCTGTACTCGCTACGGTGCTAGGCAATACTGGTACGATTGTTGTCTTTCGTGTAGGTGGAGATGACGCATCAAAGCTTGAAAGAGAAATGACTCCAGTGTTCATGGCAAAAGATATGATAAATCTTGGGAAGCAGGAGTTTTATATCAAAATGACTATTGATGGTGATACCTTCGATCCGTTTTCTGCAGAAACATTGAGTGTATTGCCAGCAAATCACAAGTCATTGCGAGAGCGCATTATCGAACATTCACGTAAAAAGCATGCCACGCCTGTTGACGTAGTGAAGCAGAGGGTGAAAGAAGAAGAAGCGGCGATTTTTGGAGGAGAAGACAAACGTATATCTGGCAAAAAAGAAATTAATCCCGAGCCGATACTATAATATTTAGTAACGCTTGTTGCTCGTGAGCCGTGATGTATGATACAATCTTTTTATGATATCAGAAAATAAAAACTGTCAGAATTGCAAAAGTGAGTTCCAAATCGAGCCCGAAGATTTTGAGTTTTATGCGAAAATAAAGGTGCCTGCACCGACGTTTTGTCCGGAGTGTCGTGCACAGCGTCGTATAGTCTGGCGCAATGAGCGTAGTCTGTATAAGCGCAAAGACGCATTTGGTAATGATGTAGTTTCTATTTATTCACCAGATAAGCCATTTATAGTATACCAGCGTGACTATTGGTGGTCAGATGCATGGGATCCTATGCAATATGGGCGTGACTATGTTTTTTCCAAGTCCTTTTTTCAACAATTTCGGGAGCTTCTCGAGGCTGTACCAGTGTCTAGTGTTTTTGCCAGTAACGTTGTAAATAGTCCATATGTAAATCATGTCGGCGGTCTTAAAAATTCCTATTTAACCTTTGCCTCGTGGGAGGGTGAAAATCTTTTTTACTGTGATAAGGTAGGATATTCCAAAGATTCATTTGATTCATATCTAGTTGATAGAAGCGAACTTTGTTATTGGGATATAGACTGTGAAAATTCTTACAGATTATTCTTCAGCGCCCAGTGCTCTTCGTGTACTGATTCTTATTTTTTGTTCGATTGTAAAAATTGCCAAAACTGTTTCGGGTCGGTTGGTTTGCGGAACAAGCAGTATTATATTTTCAATAAGCCATATAGCAAGGATGAGTATGAGACCAAGCTCAAGGAAATAAATATCGGTAGTTTTCAAAACTTTCAGAAATATTTAGACCTATGCTCGAAACATAGATTACTCTATCCTAGTCGGTTTGCGCGCCTTATAAATAGCCCGGGTACAGTTGGGGACAACTGTCGTAATACAAAAAACTGTATACAGTGTTTTGATATGCGAGAAAATGTGGAGGATTCCAAATATATGGTACAGGGTGGCTATGGTATGAAAGATTCTTATGATGGGTATGGCGTGGGCATCTGTGAGCTTCTATACGAAGCCGTGGATGCAGGGGTGGATGGAGGGGTGCGAGAGAAATTTTGTGTGGTGGTGTATGGCTCTAGTGATGT
>CALRCC010000046.1 GCA_943354465.1 Candidatus Ryanbacteria bacterium | reverse complement strand
TCCAACATTTACAATTGGTTGGTTGCTAAATGCTTTATTCTGCACATCTATTGCGATATTAAATAATTGTGACACAGCCCACAGTACCCATGAGACTATCCACAAGAGGCCATAATATATTTGGGCGATCAGATACGCAAAACATATTTTTAGGTTCCATATACCGCATTCTTTACCAATCAAATCTAACCCGGAATCTTCAGGTTTTGCTGTGTTGGCGGGCTTTGCCTGTTCCTCGTTTATGTTTTTTAATGTTGCCTCGGCCTCGATTCGCGACGCCTCAGCTCTCAACTTTTCTGGTTCTGTTGCATCGCTTTCTATAACAGCTTGAGCTTCTTTTCTTTTTAGTTCAGCCGCCTCACGCTCTTTTTTCAGCTCCTCGGTTTTTTTATCGGCTGGCTGTTGCGGTGTCGGCTGTACCACAATGGCAAGAGCGTAAGATGTTGGCAAAACAAGCGCGAGCATCACGGCGCATACGATCGTAGTTATAAATCTATTTCGCGTAGTTTTCACAGGCATTAATTATGATCTAATCTCTTCAAATCCCTTTTTAATAGCCCCTTGTATAGCGGCATCTATCATCGCCCCGAGAAGCTCGCTTATTTCATCGGCAGCTTCAAGGCTATTTATATTTGATGATAGAACAGGGCTAAGGGATCCTTCTACGGCTTTACCTATGCTTTTATTTATGTATTTTTTACATACTTTTTCAGTAGGTGGCGCTGTAGTCACAAAGTCTGTACGCTGGACTTCTCTATTTTCCCACTCCACGCACTCGCGTATAGGTTTAAATCCCTGTCCTGTGTTTGTCTCAATCTCTACATCGCGCCTGCGGACGCTAACTCGGCTTAGGTGCTCTTCCAATAGATTGAGTCGCAACCCAATAGGATTGTTGTTGCCACTTGTCATTCTAAACCAGCTTTCCCATCCGCCATTTTGAAAATTGTCGGTAAATCCTTCAATGTTGTCGGCGACATCGTTGATTGTACATCGTGCCATACCTTGAGAGCGTGAGTAATTGGCAAAATTAAAAATAATATCTGGAGCAAAGTCTTTACAGAAAAAATCTGGGTCATCCACCAGAGTGTTTCCAAGCTCTGCCACAAACGCGCCTGATACTTCATCTCCCGCTTCTTGAAAATATTGTCCAGGATTTTGCACAAACATCGGCCCTCCGCCTTCAAACCCTCCTGCCATCCACGCCAGCGTATCTTGTATCAGCATTGCCTTGACTTGATTGATGGCACCCTTAATCAGCACATCAATAGAAAACTCTTTGAATGCAAGTAATGCGTCGTTAATTGCCGATGACACCGTAGGAGGTACAGTTGCGCCAGTAGCCACAGCAGTTGTCCCACCAGAAAATTCTGACAAGATATCAATTGGAAAATCCATTGTGTCTTCCACTAGCAACTGTGCTGTTGCAGTTAAAATCCCACCAAATATGAGATTAAAGCAAAGCGTTATTGTGATAGCATATTTTGCGTATCTCATATCGTTTGTTGATTAAAATAACGCCTAGCATATTGCGAGTCGGTATCTGTAAATATGATATTGTTTTTCTTTGTAGCATTGCGCGCCATTTTAAGGACTTGTTCGCCAGCATGCATTTGCTGTATGTAATGCTGTATGCCTATAGCACCCAATATCGGGTCTTCGTCTAAAAGAGATACATTATGGATTGACAGGGCTGTGTTCGCGACAAAGTTTATAAACTCAAGATGAAACTCGCCAAGTGCTGACGGCACAGGTTCTTTTTTTAACTCAGATGCAAGGCCTGCATATTTTGAGCGCAACCCTGATATAGTCGCCAATGCTTTGTCATGCTCTTCGGCGTTGTCGCTATTTTGCGCCTGCCGTATAAGCCCAATCACAGTCGCCCGTTTGTTTGCGCCAGTATTTTTTTGTGTTTGTGGAAAATATTTCTCCCAAATATATCCTATTGCGTTGAAATATGTCTTTGCATCTACAGATTCGTCTATGCGTATATCATTTTTGGTGTATGGATTTTGCTGATCAAGAATATTTTGAGTCGCTGTTATCGTGGCATTTGTGATGGTATTTTGTACAGATCCGTCGAAGTCGTCTTTGGTAAGAGTGCCATTTTTTGTGACACGGCCACTCATATATGTTGATAAATTGTGTGTAAGCTCTGCTGTAGGCAATGGTAGTGAGCCGTTGTCATCTAGTATCTCATTTTTAAATACAATCGCATTTGCACGATCAGCACCGTCTAGCATACCGTTAGCGTCAGTATCTGGATTTTGCGGGTCTGTACCTACTATAATCTCCTCCCAGTCTTTAAGACCGTCGTTATCTGTATCGCTTTGGCCTGAACGAGCAACCACTTGGGCTTTGATTGATCCTTGCGGTGCAGGCTTTTTGGTACTTTTAGAGGCGACAAACACCAACCCACCTGCCGTCATAACGGCAAGCAGTAAAAAAATAAACTTTTTTGATGGAAGATAGCTCAAAACATAAGCGCCACACCCCAATAAAGGAGTATTTTGCTACATATAGTATACACCTCTTATTTTTCAATAATCTTTAGGTGTGTGGATAAGATGGTGTTTTTTGTCTTTATCCCTTTGCGATCTCTCCCCACTCTTCAAGTGTGAGGTGTTGAGGGCGTTTGTCTGACGCAATGCCGAGGGTATTGCTCAATTTCTTGCGTTTACTGCCAAAAGCTTTCTTTACAAGTTCAAAAAAATGCTTCGGGTCGATGTCGCGATCACGAAAAAATGCGTCAGATATGTCAGTGATGGCAATGACGGCCGAATCAACCGCAGGTTGAGGCTTGAAATAAGTGCGCGAGACTCGTTTTGCTATGCGTGGCTTGCCATATACTTGTACCGAGAGCCCCAAAAGATTCATATCTGGCGGTTGTGCCGTAATACGCTTGGCGACTTCGTACTGCACCATAAGAACGATGGTTTCTGGGCGCGCGACGCCAGCTGGCGGTTCCAAAAAAGTGCGTAAAATCTTTGCGGTGATGTAATACGGTATATTTGCGACTAGCTTATAATGCGCTGGCAGAATTTGTGCTAGATCAACCTTGAGAATATCGCCCTCTATGACTTCTAATCTTGTCTTTGAAAAATTGTCGCGCATGTGAGTGACAAGGCGCGGATCTTTTTCAACCGCGATGATGTGTCCAGCGCGCGTTGATAGTTTCTCTGTAAGCACCCCTTTGCCAGGCCCAATCTCCAAAATAGTGTCAGTCGGCTTGATATCAGCGGCATCAGCTATAAAGCCAGCCACATCAGGAGAGCGCAAAAAATGTTGCCCCATAAGGGTATTTGCTCTAAATGGCTTCTCTTCGCCGTCAGAAGATGTCGATTGATTCTTCTTCATAAGACGAATCTTGTGGTACTTGGCGCGCAAGGTCAATACCCGATATAAGATGTTCAGGAATCTCTGACAAAAATCGTGACGGATCGTTAAATGACGTTTCTCCCCACAACATACGACGGCGCGTGAGAGTTATCATCACCTTTTCGCGTGCTCGCGTGACCGCTACATAAAAAAGTCTGCGTTCTTCTTCTATCTCGCTTGCCGTCT
>CALRCC010000045.1 GCA_943354465.1 Candidatus Ryanbacteria bacterium | reverse complement strand
TACGGCGCTGACGCTATACTCTACAGCGGGAGATCATCAACAGTTGCCTCTATCCTATCGATGTCTTCAGTAGAGACCTCTTCCGCAAAAGAGAAGTCGTCGTCTACCTTGCGCTCGTCAAAATCTTGTGGCTTGTGCATTATATATAGTATATACGATGCACCATATTTTTTGCTACTTTTTACCGGCGACGATGTCTGCGGCCACATTTTTTGGAACCTCTTCGTATGATGAGAACTCCATAGTATATGACCCCCTACCCTCTGTACGAGAGCGTAAGTTTGTGACATAACCAAACATTTCAGAGAGCGGTACTTTGGCTTCAATTACCTTAAGATTAAGTCTATCCTCCATGCGCTCAATGCGTCCGCGCTTTGAATTGATATCGCCAGTCACCTCACCCATAAAATCGGCTGGAACGATTACCTCTACCTTCATGATTGGCTCGAGAAGTACCGGATCGGCTCGCCGCGCGGCTTCTTGAAAACCCATTGAGCCTGCAATCTTGAATGCGGCTTCGTTTGAGTCTACATCGTGATATGAGCCATCATACAGAGCAACTTTTACATCAACGATTGGAAATCCTGCCACAACACCTCTATCAAGGGCTTCTCGAATACCTTTTTGTACGGCAGGAATAAACTCTTGAGGGATTGTGCCACCTTTGATCTCGTTGATGAATTCAAAGCCTTTGCCTGTTTCATTTGGCTCAACGCGAAGACGCACATGACCATACTGACCGCGACCTCCAGACTGCTTGATATATTTGCCTTCTGCCTCTGCTTTTTTGCGGATGGTTTCTTTGTACGCTACCTGCGGTTTGCCGACATTGGCTTCAACCTTGAACTCGCGCTTCATGCGATCAACGAGAATCTCAAGGTGCAATTCACCCATACCCGAGATGATGGTCTCACCTGTCTCGCCGTTGCTAGTGATGCGAAATGTTGGGTCTTCTTCAGAAAGACGCTTGAGCGCAAAACCCATGCGCTCTTGGTCAACTTTTGTCTTTGGTTCAATCTTAAGATCTACAACTGGTTCGGGGAATACAATGCGCTCCAAAATAATAGGATGTTCCGGATCGGAAAGTGTATCGCCAGTGGTAGTTGATTTTAGACCTACGATTGCGCCTATCTCTCCGGCATGCATTTCTTTTACTTCTTCACGATGGTTTGCATGCATGCGCAAGATACGACCCACGCGCTCTTTTTGATCTTTGGTCGCATTATAAATATATGAACCTGCCTCGATTACGCCCGAATACACTCGGAAATATGTGAGCTGACCTACAAAAGGATCAGTCTGCAATTTGAACGCGAGTGCGGAAAATGGCACTTCGTCAGATGTCTCGCGAGTAATATCAGCATCAGTGTTTGGGTCTTTACCAGTCACTGGAGGTCTATCGATTGGACTCGGCAAGTAATCTACCACGCCGTCGAGCATCAATTGAACGCCTTTGTTTTTAAGCGCAGAGCCACAAAATACAGGTATGATCTTGTACCCGATGGTGGCTGCACGAAGCGCCTTTTGTAAATTATCAAAAGAAATTTCTTTGCCATCGAGATATTGTTCGGTAAGCGCGTCGTCGGTTTCTACAATCTTTTCTATCAAAATATGACGATACTTGTCAGCATCAGCTTTGAGGTCTGCGGGGATTTCTTCGGTGATAATTTTGTCGCCGTGATCACCCTCAAAACGAAATGCCTTCATACGCAAAAGGTCGATGACACCCGCAAAGTCCCCTTCCAGACCGATAGGAAGCTGAACCGCGACTGCATTTGGCGTAAGACGATCAATGATTGAATTAAAACTGCGCTCAAATGACGCGCCAATGCGATCAAGCTTATTGATAAAGCACATGCGTGGCACTTTGTACTTGTCTGCCTGACGCCACACGGTTTCTGATTGTGGTTCTACGCCAGCCACACCATCAAAGATAACAACTCCGCCGTCAAGCACACGTAATGAACGCTCTACCTCAACGGTAAAATCCACATGACCTGGAGTATCTATAATATTGATACGATATTCGTGATCTTTATTTTTATGAGCTTCGGGAAGATATGTCGGGCGCCAAAAACAGGTTGTGGCGGCTGATGTGATCGTGATACCGCGTTCACGCTCTTGCTCCATCCAGTCCATAACTGCCTCACCTTCATGAACCTCACCGATTTTGTGCGATACGCCAGTGTAAAACAAAACACGCTCGGAGACAGTAGTCTTACCTGCGTCGATATGGGCGATAATGCCAATATCACGAATACGATCGAGAGGATAGTCGCGTGCCATATACTTATCTGACTACCACGCGAAATGAGCAAAGGCCTTATTGGCTTCAGCCATACGATGGGTGTCGAGTTTTTTCTTTATAGCCGTACCTTCATTTTTTGAAGCGAGCATAAATTCGTCAGCCAAGCGCTTTGATATCGGCTTACCTTTTTTGGCGCGAGATGCAGCGATAATCCAACGCATAGCGAGTGCCATACGTCTGTCTCCTCGCACCTCACGAGGCACTTGATAGTTAGCGCCTCCAACTCGGCGAGATTTTACTTCAACTTGCGGGCCAACATTGTTAAGGGCTTCATTAAAAACAGCCAGTGGATCTTCAGTCTTTTGGATATTTTTTATCTCATCGAGTGCATCATACACACATGCGCGTGCAACTGACTTTTTGCCACCAATCATGAGGTTATTTATAAACTTTGCGAGTAGCTCATCACCAAATTTTGGATCTGGCTTGATATCTCGTTTGTAATTTCGTTTTCTACGCATAAAAGATATTCAGTAGTAATTATGATTTTGCCTTCGGACGCTTTGCACCGTACTTGGAACGAGCCTGACGTCGTGTCTCAACGCCTGATGCATCGAGCACACCGCGAACAATGTGATAGCGCACACCTGGCAAGTCCTTTACGCGACCACCGCGCACCATTACGACAGAGTGCTCTTGTAAATTGTGGCCGATACCTGGGATATATGCCGTTACTTCCATGCCATTTGAAAGGCGAACGCGCGCTACTTTACGGATAGCAGAGTTTGGCTTCTTTGGTGTCTGCGTCGTCACCTTTATACATACGCCTCGCTTGAATGGCGAGCTATGCCATACACGCTTGTTGTGGATTGTATTAAAGCTAAAACGCAAAGCAGGCGCTTTTGCCTTTTTGACAATGCGCTTACGACCGTGCCGAATCAATTGCTGTATAGTTGGCATACAAAAATATACAACCGAGAATACCAAAAAGATGATGTGATGTCAAGAAAAAACACCTAGAGGAGTGACCTCTAGGTGTTAATCGATTAAACAGTAGCGCCGAGCAATTGATTGATCCCGACTATAAAACCAAAAGCGGCAGCTTTTGCGATATCTTCATGATATGCGCAATGATCGCCATATATATGTTCGCCCATACGGATAAAAGCATAAACGCGTGGCGATGAATCTTTTGGTGCATAGTGTGATACGTGTCCCTGAACGATTATATGCCCTTTTTCAAACCATCGCTCAAGAGCTTTTTCAATGGCCGCGCCGACAGCCGACACGACATTATCGTCTTCAGCTGAAGCATCTGCGATGCATCCGTCTCGCAACAGACGCACCCATGCGCGCACACGAAATTTATCTTTTGTGATC
>CALRCC010000044.1 GCA_943354465.1 Candidatus Ryanbacteria bacterium | reverse complement strand
TCCATCGCAAGAGAAATTTGGCGAGACGCATTCGGCATCTTATTTCCATGATTTTCAGACACGCCGACTTAATCTCAAATATCGCGGTGCTGATGGCGTCGTTCGTTTTGCTCATTCATTAAACAATACTGCCATAGCCACTCCACGTATTTTGATAAGTCTGTTGGAGCAAAACCAGCAAGCCGATGGATCGATCCGTGTACCGGAAGTCCTGCAGTCATATATAGGTACCGATGTCATCAAGCGTTGATGTCAGCCAACGTCAAAAAAAGATATACTGAATCACATAAAAAAAAGCTTCACAAGACGCGTGTACGGCACCTTGCTGTTACAGTAATATCCAGCATAGTCTGCCTCGTTAGCGTGGGCGCATATTTGTTGTCTGATCGTTTTCGTATAGTTGATATATCTATTGATGGCATCTTGAGCACTTCACGAGAAGATGTAGATTCATATTTGGCAGAGTGGCTTGAGCAAAAAAAGTTTGGCATCATTCCTGTCCGTTCGTATTGGACATTATCACGAGGTGATTTGGCGGCTGGTCTTGCATCAGCATTTCCTACTATTGAACGCGTAGATATTTCAAAAGAGTTTCCTCACGCACTTAAAATAATTATCAAAGAATACGCTGGATGGGGCGTTTTATGCCACGCAAATGCTGGCGGTTGTTTTTGGATTGATAGAGCTGGCGTCGCGTTTGAGCCAGCGCCAGACGGATTTTCAGGCGCTATCGTCCCCAAGATTACAGACGAACGCGAGCGCTCTGTGGTGTTGCTCGAGCGTCAGCTCTCGCCAGAGATGATGCGACTTATTACTTTTTTTAATGAGAAGGCGTCATCTGACACGCGCATTCAAAGCGTTGAGTTTACTATAGCGTCTGCTGATGATACAGTTCGCATCAAAACGCGCGCAGGGTGGGAGCTTTTGGTGCTCGAGAAAGCCGATCCAGAATATATATGGAAAAATTTAAATACAGCGCTTGCAGGTGATGTAAAAGACAATATCTCACGCCTTGAATATATCGACCTGCGCTTCGGCAACAAAATTTTTTATAAGTCTCGCAAGTAGCTTAAGGCAACTTGTATAGAAATATTGAAGTGCCTGCGCGAGCGAATGGCTTGATGTCGCGTAGCCATGTGTAGGCATCTTTTGGATCGCCAGATGGAAACCCTTGAACTGGATTTGCCCATTTGCCGGCAAGCTCATTGATAGAAATAGCGAAGATAGAGCCAGATGGTGGCGGTCCAAAGCTGGAATACCAAGGTACAAATTGATCGCCAAGCCAGTAGCGTTGTGCAGCATCGCCTGCCGCCGACCCGCCAAAATAGTGGAGATATATTTTTTCGTTTGGATTTTGTCGAGCAATATCACGCAAGCGTTTGAGATCTTGGCCCCAATCATAATTTGAATCAGTCGCGTAGTACCATCCGTTGTAAGTACCACCAGCAAGCTCGTTATAGTATGAAAGATAATATGGCCATGATCCTATTGTCGTCGCACCCATCCACACAAGCATTAGCGCTACAAAAAGAATCCTTGGCAGCGGCTTTATGAGCATTTTATAAATTAATAAAATTTTATTTTTTGCGTTTTCGGTATAAGGCGTAATCCACAATGCTAATTGCCAAGCTGTGAGCATATATATAAATGGAAAGGTAGGTAGCACATGTCTCACGCCTATATTGAGTGGATTTACGATTGAAGACGCCCAATAAAATATCACAAAAAAGATGCTCGCAAAAATAGCAAAGTGTTTATATATCCACACGCGCAACGCTCCAAAAGATTTTGATGGCGCATGAGCTATGCGCAAGAATGCGAGCCACAGCGCCAAGAGCGAAAATATATGAAGCGCCAGAGTTTCTTTCAATATATAAACGGTAGGAAAATATGATGCCCAGCCAGCAGATGAAACTTCTCCCCAAAAATATGCGCTGTTGCCGCCAGCTGTTCGTTGAGTCACCATCATCACGCCAAACAGATATTGTCCGAGTGGACGAGTAGCATCGTGCTCGATAAGCCAATAATCAAGTCTCGCAAATGCTTGTGGTTTAAAATTGCCGATGAGTACTTGGGCGTCGCGTAGCTGGCGTTCTTGTGGATAGTCCCATACATGCCAAAGATAAATTATCCAGATGACACCCGCACCTATCACAAACGCTCCGCCAATTTTGAGATATAAGATCAACGCGTTTTTGAAAAAATCTTTTACACGTCCATGATGTGTGACTACTAGCCATACGCCAGCAAGAATAATATATATAGGTATCAATAAAAATAGAGAAAACTTTAGACACTGTGCGATGCCAAAAACAAGACCAAGTATGATGATGCGTTGTATCGATGGATTTTTGATAAACCATGCAAATGTCGCAATACCTACCAAAAATCCAAGGCTCGCGGCAATATCAGTAGTCACATAGCGTGAATGTGCAATGACAGTAGGTGAGAGCGCCCAAAAAAAAGTAGCGAGAACCGCAGCGATACTGCCAAATTGTCGTTCTGTCCACCAAAAAAGAAATATACCGCACATGAGCGCGAGTATCATGATAGGTAGGCGCGCCGAGCGCAATATTAAATCAGCATCGTTGCCAAAAGAAAATATAAATTCTCCGCCTTGATCCCATTGACCATTGACCATTTGCTCCCACGCAGGCGTAGTAAGTGGAAATTTTAGATCCAAAAATGCTAGTGGCAATCCAGCCAAATCTTTGACGAGTGGTGGATGTTCAGGATTCAGTCGCATATCGCGTTGTGTCACATAAGAATATCCAGCCCCTATATGAGCAGTCTCATCAAAAATAGCAGATTCGTTCCATGATGATGTAAGCGATAGAGCGAACCCAATGATCAAGAGTAGCCCTGCGATGATGCGAGATTGCGTTTTCATATTTTATTCAAATTGAGGCCGCGTAGGTTCCGCTACCAGTACAGACCCATAGCGAGTATGTCGCAAAGATGGAAAGCGCTTGCCAACTTCTGCTAGCACTCGGTTTTCGTTGCCAATAGGTATAATCATACAATCACGCGTGCAGTCAATGCTGTCTATATCACGCAATGTATAGTAAAAAATATTTTTCGTGCCTGGAGGTTCTGGCAAATAAGTTTCTGAAGCAAAAAGAATTGGTTGTAGCGCCATTGGTCGGCCAGTACGATCAATAGTCTCAACTTCATCAGTTATGACATATTTTGGTATATCTGTGCGTGAGTTTTTTAAAAATATACCAATATCATAGAGATTCCCGCCAAACGCAGCGCGCACTTCTGGGCTAGGCGCCCATTGCCGAAAATACATATCGTATGCACGGATTCCGCCAAGTAGTAATATCAGTATTGCTATCATTTTTGCGTATTCAGGATGTATGGATCGCGCGATCATGCGCCATAAAGCATCAAACCCGATAGCAGCAAAAATAATAACAGGTGGGATCATTATGATCGCGCGAAGTGCGTGAGGCAGGCCTTCCGATGAGATGGCAACTGGTAGTAGCATGACAAAAAACCATAAAAAAAGCGCCCAATATTTTTTACGCCAGCTTTCCCAGAGCCCAACAGTAAAAGCTATAGCTATCGGCCACCAAAGTGATGGAGCTCCAGAAAAATTGTGCCTCCAATTAAAATCGCCAGCAAAATAAAACATTTGCAGTGTGATGCCTGTATTTTTTATAAACGCGACAATCGGATTTTCGCTGGAAAATACTGATATCTGTGAGGTACGCCCCAAAAAGTCAGCTGGCTTTTCTAGAAAATATAATCCTAACGGCGCACCAGCTACAAATGCAAATAATAAAAACAAAGCAGGCAGGCAGAGTATACAGCGTGACCGCTCTTCGCGCGCGCTTTTTATAAAAAGCAACAATGGCGGTATGAGTAGCAATACTGACGCGCGATACGCTATATACGAATGAAACCCAAGCCCAAACAAAAGTCCACCAAGCGCCGCTAATACCAATACAAGATCGTGTCGTTTAGAATCGCGTTTAGCCCATATTTCGTATAATATGCCCAGCCCTATGGTTAGGAAAAACGGAGCCATAATAGCGCGAAACCCTATGCG
>CALRCC010000043.1 GCA_943354465.1 Candidatus Ryanbacteria bacterium | reverse complement strand
CAAAAACCCCGAATTGCAAACATCTCTCGAAGTAGAGCGGGCCGTTCTGAGTGAGGAAAAAGAAACAGGCGAAAAATTACCCAATGACCCTACCGATCGAATAGAGGCCTACCTCAAACGTCTTGAAAAACTGATTTTAGACCCCAACAATGCTCAAAAGAAAAAAGACCTGCACGACATTGAACACACAGACCGTCCCCGAGCATTGTCGCTTTTGCGCGAGATGGTGCTGAGCAAATATGTTCGACCGAATAAAGAACAGATGGCACAAGGCGCCGCCCGGGTTGAGCAACGTGTCGCTCGCCAAATGGGTATTCAAGCGGAATACGATGATGGGATGCTTGAACAAAGAGGTGAGATAGCTGTCGGTGATCTGGAAAGCTCGCTCGACGAGTGGATGAAATACCTTTCTGATCCAAACGAACCATACCCTATATGGTTTCGCTATTACGCTTTTAGAAATATTCTTAACCTCGGAGAATACGACAAAGATAAGCAGGAATTTCCAAAGCGTTCAAAGGGCACTTTTAAGCTTTTTCCAGATATAGATCGTGGTGCTCTAGCGTATGTTGAAGAAATCATGAGTTCGGCACAGGATGATACTGTCCTGGCGCGAGTGCGCGAATCTCAAAAAGAATTTGGTACACCTGAAGCTGATATGTGGACGTCAGAAAAAGCGCTAGCATTTGTGAATATGCCTTTTGCGAAACAATACGCTGAAGGAATCAAGTCGCAAGGCGAAATTACTCCAGAACTCCGTGCTGAAACACGAGGCGAATGGGTGCATTATCACAAAGGCCATGATCCGAAGGGTCTTTGGAAATCTTTGCAAAATAAAGGCACTGCGTGGTGTACTAGAGGATATCCAACGGCAAAAACACAACTTGAGGGTGGAGACTTCCATGTATATTACACTCTTGATGCAACAGGCGAGCCAACTATTCCGCGTATCGCTATTCGTATGAATGGCCAAAATATAATTGCCGAGGATCCTCGGGGCGTGTTTGACTCGCACCAGAACCTCGAACCAAACATGGTAGATATTTTAGACGAGAAACTCAAAGAATTTGGAGGCGAGGCGGACGCTTATCGCAAGAAAAGCGAGGACATGCGAATGCTCACCGCACTTGAGAAAAAACGCGAGAACGAAGAACCGTTCACTAAAGACGACCTCTCATTCCTCTACGAAATCAACGGCACTATCGAAGGATTCGGATATCAGAAAGACCCTCGCATTGCTAAAATTATTCAAGAAAGAGGGGATGTAAAAAAAGACCTGGCAACCTTGTTTGACTGTACAAGAGACCAGATTAGCACAGATGAGAGAGAGGCAATTTCTGGTGGTATAGTATTTCACTACGGAGACCTTTACCTCGAAGGGCTTACCTCAGCGAAAGGCTTGACTCTACCAGAGAGTGTTGGTGGACACCTTGACCTCGAAGGGCTTACCTCAGCGGAAGGCTTGACTCTACCAGAGAGTGTTAGTGGAAGCCTTTACCTCAGCGGACTTACCTCAGCGAAAGGCTTGACTCTACCAAAGAAGGTTAGTGGACACCTTGGCCTCAACGGACTTACCTCAGCGGAAGGCTTGACTCTACCAAAGAGTTTTGGTGGACGCATTGGCCTCGGCGGGCTTACCTCAGCGGAAAGAGAAATGTTGAGAATACAATATCCTAATTTATATATCATAAACTAAACTCCCTTTCCTTCTTCCCCCGCGAATCGAGGCGAGCAAGTCTGAATCTTAAATCTTTTGTTTCTTTGTAATTCTTGACCCTTTGGCTCTTGGACTCTTTGATCCTTTGCATCCGTTTGCGGTAGCCCCGCCCGCGCCAAATGTTTACCTATTGTTCCGCGTCCGAGCTATAAGACGAAATTTGTTAAATAGAATTTTTATGGTATAGTTTTTGCGCTATGGAGCAAAAGAAAAAGGTCTTTGTGGGTATGTCAGGTGGTGTTGATTCTTCGGTAGCAGTAGCCCTTCTCAAAGATCAGGGATATGATGTGCACGGTGTTTTTATGCAGGGTTGGCAAAACCCGCATTTTGAGTGCACATGGAAAGAAGACAGGCAAGATGCTGCGCGCGTTGCTGGTATTTTGGATATTCCATTTCGTGTTTTAGATTTTTCGCGTGAGTATTATGAAAAAGTAGTGGCATATTTGATCGCCGAGTATAAGGCAGGCCGTACGCCAAATCCCGATGTGATGTGCAATAAAGAAATCAAGTTCGGTCTTTTTTATGACTGGGCACGCGCGAACGGCGCAGATTTTATCTCGACTGGCCACTATATACGCCGTGACGATGATAGCTTGCTTGTCGCTAAAGACGCTAATAAAGATCAGACATATTTTTTGTGGACGCTCACGCCAGAGATTATCGCTCACTCACTTTTTCCAGTCGGTGAATATACCAAGCCCGAAGTACGCAAGATCGCAGAGAAATATAACTTGCCAACCGCATCAAAAAAAGATTCACAGGGTATTTGCTTTGTAGGCAAGGGGAGTATCGCTGATTTTTTGCGCGAACATATTAAAACTACGCGAGGAGGCATTCATACGACCGACGGACAAAAAATTGGTGAGCATGATGGTTTAGAGCTTTTTACGATCGGACAGCGTCACGGTATTGGCGCGCCAGGCGGATCTGGCGATCCATATTATGTATCGGCCAAAGACGCATCAACCGGCACGCTTACTGTCGCACAAGGTGAGGACGATCCTGCACTCTATAAAAAAGAAATTGCATACCACAGTGCAAACTGGCTTTGCGCAACACCCGATGTTGCACATCTGGGGTTTACTTGCGAGGCACGAATTCGTTATCGTGCACCTCTCGCATCATGCATTGTGTATGAGAATCGTGTCATATTTGATAAGCCACAGCGCGCGATCGCCCCAGGTCAATCCATCGTGTTTTATCGCAACGGCGAGCTTTTGGGTGGTGGAGTTATTTCATAAAAAAGGTTTTTTGATTTATACTCATTATTATGAAAGGATCTGACATACGGCAGAAATTTCTTGATTTTTTTGAAAAAAATGGCCACACGGTTGTGCCATCATCCTCTCTTTTGCCAGACGATCCGTCAGTGCTCTTGACAACTGCAGGCATGCAACAGTTTAAGCCCTACTATACGGGCTCGGCTGATGCCATGCGAGATTTTAAATCACACAGCACTACTTCATCACAGAAATGTTTTCGCACATCGGATATTGATGAGGTTGGCGATGACACGCATCTGACATTTTTTGAGATGTTGGGCAATTTCTCATTTGGTGGCTATCTAAAAGAAGGGGCGATCCGTTTGGCTCATGAATTTATCACAAAAGAACTAGGCCTTGAAATCTCGTATGTGACAATCTTTGAAGGCTCACACGGTGTACCCAAGGACGAAGAATCTCGCGCTGTATGGCAATCACTCGGGCTTAAAGATATCCGCGAGGAAGGGATCAATGATGTTTTCTGGGGTCCAACTGGCAATTCTGGTCCTTGTGGGCCAACAACGGAGATTTATTGCACAAACGCTAATGGCAAAGATGTTGAGGTATGGAATTTAGTTTTTAACCAGTTTTTCTATGCAGGTAGTCGCGAAGAACTTTTGACACAAGCTCCTGGCAAATCGCTTGAGCCGCTCAAAACTCCAGGCGTTGATACGGGTATGGGCCTTGAGCGCCTTGTTATGATCGTACAAAAAAAGCGTAATTTATTTGAGACTGATCTTTTTGCACCATTTTTAGAGCTTGTTCCACACGAACCTGGTGAGCCCGTGCGTCGTGTGATTGTTGATCATATCCGTGGTAGTGCGTTTTTGATCGCTGACGGTGTGCGTCCGTCAAACAAAGAAGCTGGATATATTTTGCGCCGTCTTATGCGCAGAGTATTTGTTTACGAAGAGCTTTATAAAATGCCTGTGCATATTATAGACGCCTTGGTGCATGACATTGTCCACGAGTACGGAGAGTCCTATAAAGATCTTGGCGCAAAAGCTGATATAGTTCGCAGTGAGGTGACTGCAGAGCGCGAACGATTTGTACGAACTCTCAAAAAAGGCCTTGGCGAGCTTGAAAAAATAGTCTTGCTTGATGCTCAGTCAGCATTTCGTTTGTATGAGACATT
>CALRCC010000042.1 GCA_943354465.1 Candidatus Ryanbacteria bacterium | reverse complement strand
CTAGAATCACAATAAATGAAGGCGCAAAAGTAACTTATAGAGGAGGAGTCGGTAATTCGGCATCTCCAGGCAATTCTCAAAACTCTTTGCGCTTCATCACATATACAGAAATATAGTAATACCATTTACCAAGGGTTACCCTTGGTAACTTTTATGGAATAACAGTTTTATGTATAGCTGACTGTGGTATAATAAAGTCATATGGAGAGGCCTTTTTCATTTCCGTCTATTGGTATAGATATCTCTGACGAATCGTTCAAGTATATGCGGTTTGGCGCGGATAAAGATCATCGCACGATCGCATTTTTTGGTGATCATGATTTGCCTAGAGGATTGGTTGAAGAGGGTGAGATTAAAGATATAGCTGGCGCGTCAAAGATATTGAAAGAAGTTCTGCGTCCGTATCGTCAAAGTACCCCGTATCTTATTTGTTCGTTGCCTGAAGAAAAAGGTTTTTTGCGCCTTATACGAATGCAAAAATTGCCAGCATCAGAAGTGCGCTCCGCGCTTGAGTTTCAGCTTGAAGAACATATACCGTATGCTCCTGGAGATCTTTATTTTGATTATCATATTTTACCGCAAGGTATCTCGCCCAAAAACGATATGCGCGTAGTTGTTATGGCGTATCCAAGGGCAATTGTAGACGCATATATACAGGTTGTTGAGCAGGCAGGGTTTGCGCCTGTAATCTTTGAGCTTGAATCGCAGGCGATAGCGCGTGCAGTCGTGCCACGAGGTAGCGACGAGGCGACATTGGTGGGGGATATCGGCAGGACGCGCACAACTTTTTTTGTAGTGTATCGTGGCAATGTGCTATTTACATCAACCGTAAAGATGGGAGGACGCGATCTCAACGCGACACTGCGCGACTCTCTGCATGTCACGGAAGAGCAGGCGCTTGAGATCAAAATTGGCAGAGGCATTGATTTTTCTTCCGAAGAAATTATCAAATCAATGTCGCCGGCACTGTCAGTGTTAAAGGCGGAGGCAGAGCGTCAGATCAACTTTTGGAACAAGCGCAGAGAAGATGGCGAACCGGCGATCACGGCTGCCTACTTGTGTGGGGGAGATGCGCACCTCAAAGGGTTACCAGAGTTTCTCTCGCGCGATCTTGGTGTGACAGTAACGCGCGCAAAGATCTGGGAAAATCTTTTTGATCTTAACCATTATGTGCCTCCGATGGGCGCGCATTCAACAATGCGTTATGCGACAGCATTTGGCCTCGCGATGCGCGGTGATGATGACTTATTTTCTGATGTGCATATTTAGATGAATCTTTTGCCTACACAATATAAAGCAGAATTGCGCCTTGAGTCATGGAGGAGGTTTATCGTGTTTTTTAGTATTTATATGTCTGTCATCGGTATTGCGGCAGTTGCGTTATTGTTGCCATCGTATTTCTTTTTGCAGTTTCAGATCAATGAGCTTAGGGCTCTTGAAAAAGCCACTACCAATTCAAGCGATTATAAAGACATGGAATCAGGCGAAAAAGCGGCGCAAAAGATTCGCACGCTGGTCTCTGTCACAAATAAATTTTTTCAGAGCGGTTCTGTGGTGACTCCGCTTGTTGAAGATATTATCTCGCGTATGCCAGCGTCTGTATCTATATCAGATTTTTCGTATATGCGTGAAGCAGGCAAACAATCTACGCTACAGCTTGTAGGTATAGCTGGGCATCGTGATGATTTGAAAAAGTTTGCGGAGGCACTTCAAAAAAGTCCGTATGTAAAAGAAAAAGTGTTGATACCCGAATCAAGCTACAAAAATGAGCGCGATGCGCCGTTTACTATTCCGCTGGTTATTGACTCTACAAAACTATGAATAATTTTCGTAGAAACTTTTTTATAACTTTGGGGGTGAGTGTGGCGATTTTATTATTTTTGCTTGGTGCGTTTTTTTATATTTTTTCTGGAACTATAGTCCCGCTATCATCCGAGTTTCGCATCGCGCAGGAAAATATTAAAATCGCGGAAGGGCGATCCAAGGATTTTAAAGCGCTGGTCTCCAAAGCTCTTGAGCGACAAGTAGCTGATATACCAAAGATTGAAAAATTGTTTTTTGCTTACTCTCCAAATTCTACAGCATTTCGTGAGTCGCTTGAGGTATCGGCGCGCCGTCACCGCCTTGAATATGACATAGGCGATACTCCAAGTGGCGCATCTCTCGCGACAACCATAAGGCTGACAGGGGCATTTGGTGATGGTATGTCTTTTTTGCGCGAAATTGAAAATGGGCCGATTTTGCTGGATATTGAAAGTGTTTCATTTCGCGGTACTAGCAAATCAGTCGAGCTTAATATTAAAATGTTGGCGCAGGCCAAGCCGCAAGGCTCACAATAATTTTTATGGCAATTAATTGGAATATGGATATCAGCTCGCTAAAGAATCTTTTACATAAAAAGAGATCAGCTGTTAGAACTACAGGTGCGCTGATACCGGCAACCAAAAAAATATGGAGAGGGTCTATTATATTTTTGTTTACTTTTGCCGCTCTAGTTGTGGCGTATGATGCGTATATTTTTTGGGAAGATGTGTATACAAAGCAAAATATTGAGAATATTGATATCGGTGAGCGCGCCAAGGTTATGTTTGTTGATCGCACATCGTTTGATAGCGTTATGAAAGAGATTGATACCCGCGCGTCAAGATTTAATAGCGCGACAACATCAGCACCGATTAGAAACCCGTTCAATAATAAATAGTGTGTGCCTCTGGTAGGAATCGAACCTACATTAAGGGCTTAGAAGTCCCCCGTTCTATCCATTGAACTACAGAGGCTTACTCTCTATCCTAGAGTGCTCTTAGCTTTTTGTATACCTCGTACGCGGTACGAGCGCCGTTGATAGCGCGGTGAGGCATAGGTTCTTTTTCAATGCCGAGCCGTTTGCATGTGGAGGTTAGCTTGAATGAAAAATCTGACTCGCCTCGCAATTTTTCATATGCGATGCCAGCTACATCAAGACTGTGGTAGTCAAGCGGATTTTTTATACTATTTTGTTTGTATGCTTCTGCCAAAAATGTCCAATCAAACGGCGTGTTCCACGCGGCAAAGAGTGCGCCTCGCGTAAGCGCGCTGTATTCTTCGAGCGCTTCTCGGATCGAGACAGCATCTTTCCAAAGTTCATCGCGGTATCCCAAAAATATAAGTGATTCGGGATCAGCGTTTTCACGGTGCTCCATGCGTACTTTTTTATCCATCTCGCTTATTATTTCTAGAGTCTCCGCGTCAGCCATTACAACTCCAAACTCAACAATCTCGTGGCGCAATGCATCGAGGCCAGACATTTCAAAATCCGTAAATGCTATTTTGGAAAAATTCATATGCCTATTATTAGTTTGATGATAAATCCGCTGACAGTACTTACAACTGGCGAGAGAAAGAATATAAACATAAGGAGGAGTATAAAGCCGTATTGCTCGAGTATCGCTTCGTAGCGGTGCCAGTAATAGGGGAAGAAGCTAAAGAGTACTTTGGAACCATCGAGTGGCGGTATTGGCACCATATTGAATACCGCGAGGACTACATTGAGAATCGCGATTGTAAGACATATATGCAAAAATGCTAACGGCAACAAGTCACCGCCAAACCGAAAGACAAAGCCGAATGAAATGGCGAGCAAGATATTTGAGAGAGGACCTGCTATGCCAACGATAGCCGAGCCCCATTTTTGATTACGCAGGTTGTATGGGTTATATGGTACTGGTTTTGCCCAGCCAATCATAAAAGGACTGCCAGTCACCGCTAATAAAAGAGGTAGAGCGATAGATCCGATAGGGTCAATGTGTGGCAGAGGATTGAGCGTGAGACGCCCCGCGTATTTTGCGGTTTTATCACCTTGCACGTAGGCGGCGACACCGTGCGATACTTCGTGTATTACCACCGACATCACGAGAATCGCTATTTGGAAGAAAATATCTATTGCGTCCATAAGGAGAATATGATATACATAATATGTTTTCTGATGATTTATGGCAACTAAAACTTGTACAATCTGTGGTAAGGGATCAATGATGGGCGGTAAGCGCAAGCTTCTTCGCGGTCATTACAATCCAGTTAAATGGGAGCGCAAGCACCCAAACCTTCAATGGATCCGCACTGGCAAGACTCCGCGCGCGTTGGCATGCACGACTTGCATTCGCAAACGTAAAAGCGCGTAATCATTGACTCAAAGTTTTTATATGGTATAGTATCCCCCATCAGT
>CALRCC010000041.1 GCA_943354465.1 Candidatus Ryanbacteria bacterium | reverse complement strand
TTTGCGTTATTTTTCTGTTGTCTCAACAATTGCATTAGTATTTTTGCCGTTTGCCGTATGGTCTGCTTCGGCAGATGATTTGCGCGCGAAAATTGTCGGCAGAGAAGACGAAATAAAAAAGCTAGAAGCGGAAATTGCACAATATCAAACAGCCCTCGATAGTCAATCAACACAATCAAAAACACTCAAAACAGAGATAACAAAACTTGAAACGCAAATCAAAAAAATTAATACAGACGTCAAACTCACAGAAAAGCAGATACAGCGGACTGAGCTACGGCTAGAAGAGCTAGACATTGAAATAGGCGAAAAAAAATCTGCCCTTGATACAGAGAAAGATGTACTCGGCGCACTTGTAAGATCTCTTTCCGAAGAAGACGAGATATCAATAGTAGAAGTATTGGCTGGATATAATACGCTTTCTGGTTTTTTTGAAAAACGCGAGGCCACAGAAACTATGCAGGAACAGCTGGGGCAGAGCCTCATAAGCTTGCGTAAGAATAAAGAGATGCTAGAGACAGAAGCGGAACGCAAAAAACAAGAAGAGGAAGAACTCTTATCTCAACGTAAAAATCTAAACGGACGAAGGATTGTGCAAGAGACTATAAACCAGTCAAAATCAAGGTTGCTCTTGGAGAGCAAAAACCAAGAAACAAAATACCAAAAACTTTTACGTGAACGCGAGGAACGTCGCGCGCTTATACAAAAAGAACTTACGGCAATTGAAGACGAACTTCGCAGATCTATCGATCAATCGCTTTTGCCTTCAAAACGAGCTGGCGTACTTGGCTGGCCGATTGAAAATCCAAAAGTTACTCAAGGATTTGGATTCACCGAGTTTGCAACAACCCAAGGATCTGATGTATATAAAGGGCAAGGACACAACGGCATTGATTTTAGGGCGGCAATCGGCGCTCGTATTTTGGCATCTGAATCGGGAGTTGTAAAAGATTTTGGCAACACAGACACCGTATGCCATGGCGGGTCTTACGGCAGATGGATTATTGTCCAGCACCAAAACAACCTGTCAACACTATATTCGCACCTATCTGGAATTTCAGTAACACGCGGACAGCAGGTCAAAAGGGGAGAGCTGATCGGATTTGCAGGAGACACTGGCTATGTGACAGGCCCCCATCTGCACTTTACCGTTTATGCTTCAAATACATATAGACTGGCCAAGACCAAAAATTGTGGCTTTGTGCCGGCTGGTGGGTATATCAATCCACTCGAATATTTATAAATAAATTGTTATACTAAAAGTATGGTAAATACAAAGCGCTACACATCTGGCATTATACAGCTTGCGGTTATAATTATACTCGCAGTTGTCGTTTTAAGTTTGCTTGGTGTATCTTTGAGCTCTCTTATAAATAACCAAACTCTAACAGAAAATTTTATCTTTCTTTGGGGCTGGGTTAAGTGGGTTTGGATTAATTATGCATCAGCGTTATTTTGGAAGCTTTGGGACATTATCTCACAATTCTGGAAATAATTTTTTATAAATAAAAAAGGTTCTGCTCTTGATAGTAGGTCGTAAAATCTATGTTGTGCGACATACTATATTCTGCAAAAGCACTTCTCCCCACGACCAATTTACCTATAGAATAAATACATGAGAATCTCATTTTCAGCATTGGAGACATACAAGCAATGCCCGAAAAAATACGAATACGAACATATTGAACGCAAGCGTGGCCCAAAAGGTGTGGCGTCTATTTTTGGTACATCTGTACATAGTGCTATGCGCTTTATGTTTTCGCGAGATCCCCTCTTTCCGACTTTAGAAGAAGTGCTGGCTCATTTCCGCGAATCATTTTCTGGCAGTGAATCTGTCGCCGAAGCCGACAAATCTCGCTACCAGCAGTCTGGCGAGCGTATGATACGGATATATTATGAAAAAAATCCTCCATGGAATTTTGACGTGATCGATCTGGAGTCGCGCTTTGAGGTTCCGCTCGAAGATAAAAAGACGGGCATGACGCATACTATAGCTGGTAGTATTGATCGAATTGATAAAACTGGCGAAGGTCTTTTTGAAATCATTGATTATAAAACTTCACGCAAACTCCCTGCCCAAGAAACCGTTGATGCCAACACGCAACTTGCCATATACCAACTGGCGCTTGAAAAAAAATGGCCACACATTGATCCTGAACATGTAACACTGGCTCTATATTTTATGAAAGCAGGAGAGAAGCTAGTCACTCGCCGTACGCGCCAAGATCTTGATCGTACGCGCGAAGAGATTATTGATACCATACACTCCATAGAGAAACGCATTGAGGTAAAAGATTTTCCAGCGAAGCCAAATCCTCTATGCGATTGGTGCTCATATAAGCCGATTTGCCCCGCATGGCGACATTTGTATCGAGCTCAAGACAAGGAAGCTCCGCCAGATGATGCAAGACCATTGATCAAAGAATACTTTGCGCTCAAACGCGAGGTAAGCGAGCACGAGGATCGTCTACAAGAAATCGCGTATAGCATCAATCAATATCTTGACGCGCAAAAACTTGACCGTGTATTTGGAGATGACGGGTCCATTACACGTAGTCAACAAGAGCGCACAAGCTGGGATACTTCAAAAATCACATCTATTCTTGAGCACACTGATTTTTGGAAAGATATACTCTCCCCTGACGATAAAAAATTGAAAAAGCTTTTGCCAAAACTACCTGTAGATCTGCAAGAGCAATTGTTAGCCGATGCTCGCATCGTAAAGAAATTTACAATGCTAAAGGCGTCTACAAAAAATGCACTACCAGAGGACGATGCTTAGATAAAAAGTTTACGGCTACTGTCATTTGCATTGCGTGCTACGCTTAAAGCCGGATCCTTCAGCGTCAGCTACAGATGCAAAAAATAGACGATTTTCGTCTTTGATCCGAGAGGCATATTTGCATGCGGTAGGATAATAAACTGCGCCATTTTTACTTGCTATAAAGTCCCCTACTGTCTGGCGGTCAAGATGAATAGCAAATACATTTTGCTCTATTGTATGATCAATTTTACTCTCACCAGAGACGATAAATCGCCATATCCCAGCAAAAAAGACAACTATGAGAAAGGCAAGAATACCAACAAAATATGTGTCTACAAAGCCCTTGATCTTTTCTTGAAAACGGTATAGCATTATAATAATCACTATTTATCATTAGTATACATCCATGGCACATACAAAAGCAGGCGGATCGACACAAAACCTACGCGACTCAAACCCGCAATACCTTGGCGTGAAGCTTTTTGGCGGGCAAGTAGCTCAAATTGGCTCAATTATCATCCGTCAGCGTGGGTCAAAGTTTATGCCTGGTGAAGGAACTCGCAAAGGCAAAGATGACACTATCTATGCGATCCGTGATGGTAAAGTGTTGTTTGCAGACAAGCGCAAGCGTCATTTTGATGGCACTACGGTCATCAGAAAATTGGTCAGTGTTGTCTAAATAATCTCGCATAAAAGTTAAAAGGACCTTCCACTGTTGTGAAAGGTCCTTTTTTTGTTACGCTCGCGCTTCCCAGTAATGCGCATCGAGACTCACAGCAAGACCACCGCCTGCCGCCAACAACACGCATACGAGAACTACTGCAGGCATATCAGCGATTGGCCAGCTGATCCAGCCCATACGGACCGCGGTAGTCATAGCTCCTGCAACCAGCGCAGTTCGTGGCGCAAAAAGCATTGCCACCAGCACGATGATTCCGTAACAACCCAAAGCTAAAAAGAACGACATCTCATCCATCCTTCTTGTCCCAAAACACAGGACATGTTAAAAACCTATTGACATTATACCAAATACCATACTATTTGTCAATGGTATGATATATCTTATACTGTAGTGATTTTTAGCTTACCAGACTTGTATTTTGCCAAGAGGGTTTCGTATTTTTTATCTGATTTCCCTGACGGATCATCCATCTCCCATGCACTAATATTGATATCAACGCTCCTTTGTAATTCTTTTTTTATCAAGAAAATCTTTTTTGAATAAAAATTTTGCATATCTTTTTAAAAAAATGGGGGACCTTTGATGGTCCCCCACGCTTAAGATTCGGACGGCTTACTTGCCTTTGCCGCCGCCCTTGCCACCCTTGTCACCACCTGGCTTTGTATCACCTTTGTGACTCATGCTATCACCACCTTTCGTGTAGATTGAGAACCTCAAATATCCTACCGTTTTACTGGACTATTGTCAATAGTATTGTTTAATAACTCAACGCTATGGCAAGATCATCAATGAGCGCGATAAGACCATCAATGATAGAAGCAAGGCCAGACATAATATCATGATCAGACTCATCAAACGAAACTGTTGACGTAGATACTACCGGCTTATATGTCACAAAGATATACGCGAGAGCCTGATTATTCGCTAGATCACGGGCACGGACGATAATTCGATTGATACCACTTTTAAGCTTGACTGGGCCTCCGACAAATCCATCTTGAGATTGAGTAAACTGCCCCTTGATACCAATGCCACTCCACATTAAAGTAGATGTTGCTATACCTGAACCATTTTTATCTGTGAAATTAGCCAAAATATCTATAGCGCTTTTTTGAGTAGTTGTAGCTCCACCATTGCCTACAGGAGAGATGATCGTGATGACTGGTGGTGTTTTATCTTTCAATGGTTTTGGCGTTGCTGACTTTGCAATTTTTTGCACTGATACGACTGGCGGTGTACTTGTGGCTAATGGTGGAGGCAAAGTACCTGACGCTGGGCAAGTGATGAGCCCACCAAGATACCAAGCTGTATCAGCGTAATTGTGTACGATACCCTTCTTGCTATACATCCACCATCTGTATGATCTACCAGCTACCACTGGATATGTGATAGATGTGCCTGTGACATTGTTATTGATGACATCTGTGGTGCCTTTGATATACCAGCCGTCTTTCGCTGTAGCTGTATTGTTTGTAGTA
>CALRCC010000040.1 GCA_943354465.1 Candidatus Ryanbacteria bacterium | reverse complement strand
ATCGTGAGTTAGCGTTCGCTCCAAAGATCTGTATACGATGCGAAATGTGTAAGATTTTTTGTCAGCTCCAAATTTGCCAGAATCCTCATACTCGTCAATAAGCTGTACTTCTTCAATTAGGTTTTCTGCGAAATCTCTTATAATCTCGTAGTAATTGTTTAAGCTGATTGATTTATCAATAACAAACGATATGTCTCGAGCGATAGATGGAAACTTGCTAACCGCTTTATATCTGCTGTTGATATCTTTAAACTGGCTTGTTATACGCGGGTCGTCAGACCACAAAATCCTGATATCGGGGATTTCCATTTTTATCATAGCAAGTCTGTCGCCAAAACCGAAAGCCCAGCCATTGTATACATCTGGATCTAATCCAAAATTTTTCAAAACAATAGGATTGACGAGCCCTGCGCCATTGACCTCCAACCAGTCGCCGTTGAACATAATATCCATCTCAAGACTCTCGATTGTATATGGAAAATTGTCATCCAGAAACTTGTACTCAATATCTTTGCCAAATAGCCCACGCGCTAGATCTACCTGAACATCTTTGAGATCTTGCTGTGTGATAACTTTTTTCTCTTTCTTGCAAATCAAAAGTCCATCAATCTGATGGAAGGCGGGAAAATGATGTCTATCAATTTCATCTTTGCGAAATACAATACCTGGCGAGAGCGCGGCTATCTGACCAGTTGCCTCGAGTTTTTGCAAAACATCTTTGTCACGCAAGTAGTACGCCCAGAAGGCAGTCATCTGCGTTCTTAAGAGTTGCTGTTCATTTATATAATAGGTATCAGTCTCCCCCCTGCTCGGATGATCTGGAGGCGTATTGAGCAAATCAAAATTGTCTTTTATAGACACAATTTTAGGAAAATCGACTATATCAAAACCGTCAAAACGAGGTAATCCGACTATTTGGTCAAACAAAATTTTTACGGGAGACAAGTCCTTTTTGGTAAGGTCTGGCAGTTTTAACATTCTTTTTATCCTTTCTGCCTTGATGTCTTGTCTGCCTTCTAATTCTTTTAACAAATCCGCCTCTTGCGGATCATGAATGGTTATTCGCTTGTGCATTGTATATAGATTGACACGGTTCATTGTATCAGAAATATGCCTCATTTTCCAGAGAGAGTATGTCATCATTTTGCTTCTTATGGCGGGCGCGACCGGATTCGAACCGGCGATCTTTCCCGTGACAGGGGAACGTGTTAACCAGGCTACACCACGCGCCCATACCGCCCAAAGGCCTACTGAGCCAGACCCTGTGCCGACAGCAGGGATCGAACCTGCGACCTAAGGCTTATGAGTCCTTCGCTCTACCACTGAGCTATGCCGGCGACTAAAATCGTGCTTTTTAGAATACCTAAAATAATGCATTTCTGCAATCACACGAAGCAAAAATAAAATTGTTTATTTATCTTGTCGTCTCTATACGCGTAGCGCCCTCTAGGTCACACGCGCCCACTGTGATGGCTCCACTGGCTTTACGGACAAGGTAATAACCTGTTTGATCGGCAGACCATTCTGTCTCGATCTTTGGACTTACAGGGATTGGCAAATAACCAGCAAGCCCCGACAAATCAATGCAAGACGGTTGAGTCGTATACACAGTGTCAGTCAATGGACACGTGGCATCGGCACCCGCCGTACAATTGCCGATAAGATAAGACTTTGTGCCATCTGCCGCCAAATCATTCACGCTATCTAAATATGCACCGCCATTGTCTACTTGATTGACACGCAAGGCACTCGTGATCGCGGCGACATCAGCACTACGCCTGGCATTTCGTGCATCACGAAAACGAGTCAAAGGATCAAGCGATACAAACACAACGCCCGCCAAAATGGCAATAAGTCCTATAACAATTAAAAGTTCAATCAGGGTAAACCCTTTGTGTTTTTTCATACTTTTATTATACTAATATATAAATAAAAATGATATGTGTTATCCACAGCTACTTTGTAAAAATATGCCACCAACTTTTTTGCTTATCAGGCGCGCTCCAGTGCGACTCACGCTTTTGTGCTCTATCGAGCAATATTTGTGGATCGGTCGCATTCCATCTATCTTCTAAACCGCGCAAAGCATACCCGACTGCTTCTACATCGCTTGATTTTGGCACAGGCTTAATCGGCAAGCCCAAATTTGCCTCCATATACTGCCCTATGCCGAGCATGTGCGAGCTTCCTCCTACAAGCACTATCTCTGATATGCGCAGATTGTTTGAACGAGCGAAATGCTCTTGCGCCGCGCGTATTTCCATCATAATCGCACCAAGACCTTTTATAAGAGGAAAGAAAAGCGGATGTTCGCGGTTTTCAAGGCCAACTGCGACCTTGCTTGCCTCTGCTTCGTCGCGTGTTACTTTCAATGCCGCCGCTATCTCACGCGTCAGATATTCACCAGCGATATGAGAAGACCGCGTATAAGCAAGCCCAGCGGAGTCAAAGATTGATATCACAGTGGTCCTGCCACCGATATCAACTAACAAAACTGGTTTTTTGGGAAATTCATGAAAAATATTTCTGAAAATAGCAAAAACCTCAATATCAAAAATATCTACGGAGATACCGCGCGCGCTTAAAAACTTTTGCCACGATTCAATGAGCGCTCTTGATGTGGCGGTTATCACGACTCGCGAAACGCCTTTGGTGAGCGTTGAGACACAATGCCCCCATGCTATGTCTTCTGGAGGCAACGGGATATTACGCGATGGCTCGCGTGCGATATTTTCAAAAGATATTTTTTGCGCCTCAAAAATATGAAAATAAATAGCTGTCTCTGGCACTCCGAAAACGATATTGCGCTTTGTGATCGGCGATGGGCTTGCGTCAGCAAAAAGCTTTGTAAATGCAACCGCCAACTTTTTTTCATCGCGGATGGTCCCTTTAACAACTGTGCCTTCATCAAGCGCGATACGGCTACGCGCGCGAATTGAAGGCTTTATACCGCCGGTAAGCTCTATCGCCTCTATCGCATGATCAGCGACGCTGATACCTACTGATGTTTTTGTGCCAAAATTCATAATACTAATCTTAAACCTCCTCCCATGATACAAGTTGCGCGCCGACAGCCGTTGGGTTTATCTTTGCTCTAATTATTTTATTATACTCGCGGTATCTAGCAGTGATAGTAAGCGTGATATGTGGCGCTAAATATACTGCTTGTATTATACACGAACCATTTGTATATGACGGCAGATTATTTTTGAGCTCATCTACTGTAATATTTTTATTGTATCGTATGCGCTCAAGTGCTTCTTCAAGACACCCATCAGCTAACGCCAACATCTCATCGCCCTTTGCGCCGATAAAGCCAGATGTCAGCTCACCAATACCAAGCTTTGAGGCACCTAGAGCCATCAAGAGCGCTGATGCGCCAACCACCACAACTATAAAAAGCGCGGCAATACCTGAACGATAATTTGTAAAATAGGCTTTTCTCATATATCTAAATACGAACACCAATCGCACTTGTTATAGAATACTCATACTTGTATTCTACAGACCCAGCATTTTTGTATCGTAGAGTCATAGACACACTCACATGCTCGCGCGCGCCTTTGGTCAAATTCGCAAATTGCAAATTGGCCACTTCAATCTCATCAGATGTGAGAAGCGCGTATTGTCCTGTGCCAACCTTCATGCGTAGCCTGCCATTATCAATATCAAAAATCACAGGACTTTGCGCTAATGTTGGTGTTGGCATTACAAGATATAACTTTCCTGGATTGGTTAATGTGCTATTTATGAAATCAATCCTATCTGCCGAGCGTATTTTTTGACGCATAATATCCAGCGCGAATCGCGTGTTTGTCTGCACCTCGGCGACAACCTCTGCTTTACTGCGTGAAGACGATACAGAGATACTATACATTACCAAACTCACCGCTATCATACCGACGATTGCGAGATAAATGATTATTTCTATCAAGGTGAAAGCGCGACGCATATTATTTATATTGTATACGCACTTCTTTTAATACTGGAGTATTGGCGCCGTCGCCGTTGAGTACGGTTTTGTATCTCACCCATTTTTTACCATTTGCGATCTGCGGGATTAAATATCCGGTAGCTTTGGTAAAATAATCGGTCTCATCTCCGTCATTGCCGTCGGGCCCCATCCATTGCAATGGGAACCATGATGCACCATCCGTTGATGTCTGTATCTGCAATTTTACCGAACAAGTACCATCACATGCGCTCGGTATTACTTCATCCCACTCAATAGACTCGACTGGTGAATTGTCAGTAAGATCAAACGCTGAAGATATCAAATATCCGTCTTTCTGCACAGTATCACGATTGAGCTTGAGAATTGTGCCACCGTTGCCTACAGCCCAACCAATGTCACCGACAAGGACTAGAGAATTGAGCGGTACTGTTACTGGCGATACTAGGTTTGTCCAAGAAATACCGTTCCAAAAAAATGTCTTGCCGCCATTGTCAACCGCCCAGCCATCTGTCGCGGACAACATACGAACCTCGTTTAAATTTACTATGTGATTAGGAATAATTTTTGAGGTAGTCCAACCTGTACCGTTATATTTTGAGATAAAACCTCCATCGCCAACGGCGAATCCCAATGTCTGGCTTACCATAGAGATAGAGTTCCATTTATTTGTGCCTGTATCTGTATCTTCTGACCATGCTGACCCATTATAATGATATATCTTGCCAGCGCTTCCTGCTACCCAGCCATCTGTCGCGGACAACATACGGACATCGCTCAAATCTTCCGTATAACCTAAAATAATTTTTGAGGTAGTCCAACCTGTACCGTTATATTTTGAGATAAAACCTCCATTGCCAACGGCGAATCCCAATGTCTGGCTTACCATAGAGATAGAATTCCATGTTTGCGTGCCTGTATCTGTATCTTCTGACCATGCTGACCCATTATAATGATATATCTTGCCAGCGCTTCCTGCTACCCAAATATCGTTGCTTGATACAACGTCAACTGCGTTTATGTTGCTGATGCCAAATGTATTAGATGACCACGAATTACCATTATGCTTGAGAATTATGCCATTGTTGCCTACAGCCCATACGTTTGTTTTTGAATCAGCATCAATACTATTTAAAATTTGCGTAGTGATACTTGCATCCTTTACCCACCCGCTATTGCGCCTCAATTTTATCTCACCGCCAGTTAAATCAAGATT
>CALRCC010000039.1 GCA_943354465.1 Candidatus Ryanbacteria bacterium | reverse complement strand
GCAGCATACCAAAAAGATTCTCCTTTATTTCTCACCAATAGAATCTTATTTGCTTGAGAGTCATAGACGACTACACGCGCGATTGGTTTAAGTTTTTTCATAAAATTATATTTTCATGAAATGAATATTTTTTCAATAAATCCTATTAATATAAGGCTACGTAATGTATTTCCTTAAGCATGTGGATATATAAAGAAAGGAGGGGGGCGACAGTGCGCCTTGTCGCTATATTTATATGAAATCTCCTGAAATATACTGGAATGCTATTTTTGCCATATAAGATTCTTTTGTGCTGGTGTCGCGGAGGCTATGATCAAGATTTGGCAGGCTCACCCATCTATGCTTGTTAGAATGCTTCCCTGCTCGATCATAAATTAATCGTTGAGAGTATTCCGGTACGACCACGTCGTTTTCGCCATGTAAAAAAATAAATATACCGGAATAAGTATCGAGCGCACGCAATAACCGGTCAGTCTCTGGGAGTGTGGATAATAAGGGCTTTGTGGTTTCAGGAGTCTTCCCACACCCACTACCTATCATAATTACAGCTTTCATTTGAGAAAGCGTCCTCGGGGTTCCGAGAAGTATCGTGCCGCCGAAAGAGGCGCCAATGCAACACCATGTTATATCTTCCGGAAAGATATTTTTGTTACAGTACTCAAGAGCGCTTTCAATTTCAGAGCATTCTTGTCCGAAAGTTTTACCAATAAAAGCCTCTCGATCCGTTTTGTTATTTAAGCGAGAGGTTCTTATAAAAATTATATGGTGATTATTTTGTAATAATTTTACTAGCGCATTATCCCAAGAAAGCCCGTTTGGATCATGCTCTCCATAAATTCCTTTCAGCACTAAAATGCTTTTTTTTGATGGCTTATTGCTCGGGTAGTGGTATACAATCACGCTCTCGGAAAAGAGTCCTTGTATTGTGTGAGTCTCCATATATAAATAATACCTCCTCGCTAATAATAAGCGAGGAGGTATTGGCTTTCAGCGAAATTCCGGCAATACTCCTGTATCGACGAGGGTTACTTCATTTCCCGCTTGCTCTTTTGCGGTGCTCCCAAAACGATATGTTGTTTGTGGGAAATCGGGCACCCTGCATTCGGGAATACGGAGATGATATGCCTTTATCGCGTTAGCGACCTTCAGATATTCTTCGCCGAAAGAGGCGCAGAATGTTGTTGTAAGCCGAGAGAGCAAGTATCGTCCAATCATACCATCGAAGACATGACTATATTGAGACTGTATCGTTGTTCCCGGCTCAACTCCAACGACATGCTTAGAAAAGAGATGAAGACCGAGGCCCGCGCGAATTCGTGAGTCACTATATGTCCCTTGAAAATCACGATGCACAATGCGCCTCGGGCACAAATTCATATCCAGTTCTAGGAGTGAGTTTTGCCCATGTAGTTCCGGCAACAGTCCGCCCTTTGAAACAAGAAATATCCACGCCTCAAGTATAGGGCCGACGATTTCTGAAACAAAGTAGCCAATTTTATCATTGCTACCATGGAGGATTGTAAGTTGAGTGAGGAGAGGTAGATCTTCGCTTGCATTCGGATCGGACGCATAGAGTGCGTGATATGGGATGATCATGCGCCTATCTTTAGCGCGCGGGAAGGGCTCTACTTCACGATAAAGCATCCCAGATCCCTCATGCTTTCCACCAGCAATGACTAATCCGAGTGACTCGGGCAAGAAGGAGTAGCGAGCAGGCGCCGCTTGATCCCTACATAGAGAGTGGAGTTCTGAAGAAATTGCGATACTATGCTCAACAGAACTTCGCTTTAATCTTCGTACAAACCGAAAATGCTTTTTATCCAAGTCTGTCTTGATGTAGACACGAAAAGGTTCTTCCGTAAGAAGTGTCCTCGTAGAACTTGTGGGTTGAGAAGGTGATGTGCCACAAATCTCGAGCTCTTCACGGGTAAGGTCTGGGTGCCAAAAAAATCGATATTTATGACCAATGCGTGCCCACGCCTCCAATTTGGGCGATGGTTCATCCCGCAAGATTATACAATGCTCGGGCGGAAGAAGTGCATATGGCAGTTCAATGATTTGAAGAGAGCCCTGCGGGTCAAATCTTGGATCAACTTCAGAATAATCCTCGAACCGACCCTTGGAGTCATTAAGATACCTCTCACCGTAGATGGTGTGATCATACGGATTGCCTTCTAGTAGATTAGTAGCTCGCATCATCTTCTCCTTGTATAGATTTTTATAAAAGAGCGGTTGAGCTTGTTTTGTTGTGTTCGTCATATAAATAACATATTTTATTGATTTAGTAAATACGCCTTATTGGCGAAACAAGTCTGTGGATATATAAAGAAAGGGGGGCGACAGTGCGCCTTTTTTTCTTTAGAATAGAGGCAATGGATCGGGCTGTGTTGCTTAAGATAATAGAGGCGGGTATTCATGCGCCGTCTGGTGAAAATTGCCAGCCGTGGCGTTTTGAAGTACGCGGTGATGGTGAGCTGGCGCTTTACAATATCCCTGAGCGTGATGATTCTTTGTATAGCTGGGGTCAGCGTGCGTCGTACTTTGCGCACGGAGCACTGCTAGAAAATATGCACATCGCCGCCTTGCACTACGGCTTTGATGCACGCTTTGTGTTATTTCCAGAAGGTCATGAATCCGATCGGGTGGCGTTGATACAGTTTACCGGACGCGAACCCAAGGCAGAGCCGCTCTTTGAAAGTATTTTCAAGCGCACCACAAACCGCAAACCGTACAAAAAAGTAGACATCACTGATGAGACAAAAAAATGGCTCACTGACGGCGTGGCTGATGATGGCGTAAAAATAATACTCACTACCGACAAGGGTGCTATCAAGACCGTAGCCAACGCTGCAGCATCAAACGAGCGTGTGATATTTGAAAACAAACTCATGCACGGCTTTTTCTTTAACCATATCAATTGGACTAAACAAGAAGATGACGAAAAAAGCATCGGCTTCTATATAGATACGCTCGAGCTACCCCCACCGGTAAAAGTGCTCTTTAAATTGTTTCGCAGGTGGCCGGTGATGCGCGTGTTGGGCGTGGTCGGCTTTCCGCGTTTTGTAGCACTTGGCAATGGCCAGCTATATGCGTCAGGGTCACTGGTAGGCGCGATAGTTATTGATGATGAAACACCCGAGCACTTTGTGCAGGCGGGTATGACGGCCCAGCGCATATGGCTCAATACCACAAAGCTTGGTTTAAGCTTTCAGCCGCTCGCAGGCCTCATCTATCTTTTCTTACGCGTAAAGCACGGTGATCTTGCGGCGTTTGAACATAGGCATATCCATCTGATGCAGAAGGGGTATACAAGTATGCAAAAAGCACTGGGCGTAGAAAATAAAACAATTGCTTTTATGTTTCGCATTGGTGATGGGGGAGAACCGACGGCGAGAGCTACAAGGTTAGATATAAATAGGTTTGTTGGCGTATAATATTTGAATGATTGGAGATTTTAATTTGATAGCGATTAGCTTAGTTAGCACGGCCATCGCCATACTAGGCGTTGTTGTATTTGTAAACAACAAAAAAAGTTCTACAAACAGAGCGTTTTTATTGTTTACGCTATTGACCATATTGTATGCCGCGTTTAATTTTATGAGCAATCAAGCGGGCTTTGCGCCACCACGCATATTATTGTTTTTACGTTTGACTATATTTTTTGCTGTTTGGCATGCTTTTTCTATTTTTTATTTATTTTCTATTTTTCCCAAAAAAACATACACAGCGCCATTGTTATACAGATGGATATTATGGCCATTAACTATCGCAACGGCGATATTGACCATGACACCATATATGTTTGGCGGTATTGAACATATGCCGTCCACAGACCATGTGGCAAAAGCGATTCACGGTCCAGCCCTTCCAGTGTTCGGCATAGTATCTATTGGTTTTGTTTTTGCGGCAATTATTATGCTGTTTAAAAAAACAAGATTAGCAACAGGCGTTGAGCGCGCGCAATACAAGCTTGTATTTTTAGGCACCGTTATCACATTTTCTTTTGTCTTGGTGTTCAATCTTATTTTGCCTACCATGTATGAGATTCTTGTTCTTATACCGTTTGCACCACTTTTCTTTTTTCCGTTTATTATTTTGACGGCTTACGCGATTATAAAATATCGTTTGCTCGATATTAAAACAATCGCCACTGAATTGCTGATATTCGCCCTTTGGATTCTACTTTTGGTACGGTTACTCGCAGCGCGCGACATTTATGATGTGGCTGTAGGCGCAGTGTTGTTGGTAGGATCGCTCGTGCTAGGTATCTTGCTTATTCGTTCAGTATTACGCGAAGTCAAAACGCGTGAGAAAATGGAAAAGCTCGCTCTTGATCTGGAAATCGCAAACATTGATCTTAAATCGCTCGATGAGGCAAAGTCTGACTTTATCTCAATTGCATCGCATCAACTACGCACACCACTCTCAATTATAAAAGGATATATATCAATGATGCGTGAGGGTACATACGGCAAGCTGGAGACAAAGATTCACGATCCACTCGAAAAAGTATATATATCAAACGAACGACTGATCGCACTGGTTAATGACTTGCTCGATCTCTCACGCATGGAGCGCGGACGCATGCAGTTTGATATGAAGCCAACGCGTTTGTTTGAGATAGTCTCGTCTATTGTTTCTGATTTTCAAATTGTCGCAAGAAATAAAAAAATCAAACTTACATTAGAAAAATATTTTATAGACGACCTGATTATAGGTGATGCAAATAAATTGCATCAGGTCATGCTTAACCTTGTTGATAATGCATTTAAATATACAAATTCAGGCGACGTTAGCGTAAAAATCACGCAAGAAGATAATCTTATACGTTTTTCAGTCACCGATACTGGTCCAGGATTGAGTAGTGAAGAATCGCGCAAACTGTTTGGCAAATTTGTTAGAGGCAAAGAACAGAGCGCAATTCATACCGAAGGTCTGGGTCTCGGTTTGTATGTAGCCAAATTGATTGCAGAAGCTCACGGCGGCTCCATCGGCGCCACATCACCCGGCAAAGGCAAAGGCAGCACCTTCTTTATGCTTTTGCCACTTGTGCGCATATAGTAAGCCCAAAATCCACGCACTATGCGTGGATTTTGTTTCCTGATATATTAAGTGTTATGGAAAAGCGGATTCATATTGTAGATACTCCGAAATATATTGGTGCCGAGGTAGAACTTGCCGGCTGGGTTGATATAAGGCGCGATC
>CALRCC010000038.1 GCA_943354465.1 Candidatus Ryanbacteria bacterium | reverse complement strand
GATATCGTTCCGGCCTTCCCAATCATCGATCCTATAAATGCTACAAGTATGTGTATATCCATATGTTATTTCCCTTTGCAGGCAATAAAAAATCCCCTGCAAGGGACATGTCCACACTAGCATATATTGTGCAATTTTGCAATACTATGGGTAATGACGCGTCAAGCAGCAGTTGATTATATTAAAAAAACACGAAGTCTCGGTTTTTCTGATTCCGCATTGCGTAGAGAGTTGGAAAAGTCTGGTTGGCCTGCCAATGAGATTGATTTGGCATTTATTGAATCACGCGCAACCGATCAAAAGCCGGCAGTAGAGTCACCGCCGACGCAATTCGCACCTCGCACACAACCACAATGGGAAGAACAAAATACAAAAACATTTAACACAGAACCAAAGCCGATAGATTTGACCAAGTCCAGCTTTGCTACTCCGCAAGAAATCAAACAGCCATCCAAGCCATCAACACCATTAGGCGCGCCAACTGGCACAATTGATAGCATAAAGCCGGTAGTCAAAAGTATCAAAGATATACAAAAACCAATCATAACTCCATCAAACGAACTTCCAGAGCCACAGCATCTAAAAGAATTGCCAGTCTTGGGTACGCCAGATGCAGTAAAGAAAGCACCTTTGGAGACCAAGCTTTCTGAAGCAAAAAAATTGGCGACAGAGCCCATGATCATGGGCGTACCTGAATCTCAATTGATAAAGCCAGTGGCGCGCGTTGAACCGCCAAAGCCAATAGTTCCTCCTAGTTTTAAGCCGATGCAGGAAAAAATAGTCACTGATTTAGTCGGCGGTGGGCTTGCATCCGCCGGCGCCGGACAATCTGTCGCCAATTCTCCTATTTTGTCGGCTATCGGAGTACCGCCACGCGCAAAAAATCGTCGTATGCTCGCTGGAGTACTCGCTGTCGCTTTTTTCTTTATAGCATCTGGTGCCGCCGCAGGTTTTTGGCACTATCAGACAAATATTAAACCAAAATTAACTGTAAAAAATGCACTTGCCTCTATATCCTCAATGAAATCATATAGATATGATGCACAGTTGCAGATAAAGGCGCGAGAATCAAAGTCTACGCTTGGTATGGTCGCACGGCAATTCGTTTCTCCGCTCGCAGGTTTCGCGTTGGGCGCTATGGCAGTTGGAGATGATACGCCAGATGGTGGCAAAAGCTATTCGCTAACTATACGAGCCAAAGGAGCTATTGATGCGCACGATCCATCAAAGCCAAAGAGTGAGACAACCCTTGCCATCAGCACAAAGGATTTGGTGTCTCCAGGACTTCCGGACTCAAATACAGAATTTGAGTCAAGAATCGTTGACGGCATTTATTATTTTCAGGTAGCGAAGTTACCGTATTTTGATTCTACTATGATTGATTTGACTTCTCCAAAATTTACTTCCGCAGATATTACTGGCAGGTGGGTATCAGTCAATCCGAGTACATTTGAAAAAGATTTCAATCATTATATAAAAGAGCTCTCATCGCTTGAGCCGTCATTCATCGGTTATGCCTTTGATTCACAAGACGCAAAAGATTTAATAGCAGACAAGCGCACTCAAGATATTCAAAAAATATGGAATGATACGCGTCTTATCGTCTGGAGCGATCAGATAGTGCGCGAGCAGGAAAATGGCGCAGACAGATATCGTGTCAAAGGCACATTTGATAAAGATTCATTGATGCGATTTATTACAAAATCAATAAAAATAGCAGGCCAACCAGAAGGGAAAGTCGATGAAAGTGATATTGAAGATATCAAAAAACTTTTTGCTCAAATAGGTGACATTGAGATAAACGCGTGGGTGGACAAGGCATCTGGTCATCTTGCTAGGTTTTCTATAAATGCCGCAAGTCCTATGCCAGACAGTATCGGCAAAAACGGCGTCATAGAGATCAATTTCGCCACCGATCTTTCTGACATTGACCAGTCAATGACTATTTCCGCGCCAGCCGATCACAATGACGTTCGCTATTTGTTAGAAAAGCTTTTCGCTTACGCACGAGACGGTTTTGCGAGTGATAGCGTTGATACAAGAGACTCACAGCGTATATCAGATTTATCGCGTGTGCGTTTTGCGCTTGATTCATATAAAAAAGACGACGATACTTATCCAGAGAAGCTCTCTGATCTTGTACCAAAATATATTGCGGCTCTGCCAGTTGACCCCGTAACCAAGAAACAATACAGATATACACGCAAAGCAAATGGATATATTTTATCCGCACAGTTAGAAAACAAAAAACATCCAGCGTTAGGGCGAGATATAAGCCCAGCCAATACTTTGTACGATATAGGCCCTGCGCTCTGATGAAACGCATTGGGGTTCTGCTAGGTGGGCCATCAAGTGAGCATGATGTCTCTGTGCTATCTGGGTTAAATGTATTGCGCGCGCTTGAAGGCAGATATGACGCAATACCTATTTTTATCACGCGTACCGGCGAGTGGCTTTTTGGCGCAAACCGCCAATGGATGCACCCCATTGAGGCGCTATTGCGAGTGGATGGTGCATTCAATGCTCTGCACGGTGAATACGGAGAAGATGGGCATGTCCAGCATATTTTTGAAAAAGCCCACATACCATACACTGGAGCATGCGGGCTTGCGTCAGCTATAGCCATGAACAAAGCAATGGCTCACGATATTTTGGCAAAAGCAGGCCTTCGTATACCGAAAAGTATAGTGATGAGTAAAGACAGTCTTGATGCGCGTGCTGTTATTGCTTTGGGCGCGCCACCGTGGATTGTAAAGCCACGATCGCGTGGATCGTCTGTCGGTGTATCAAAAGTGCGTGGTCGCGAAGAGTTGCCCGAGGCGTTCGCAAAAGCTTTGGCTGTCGATACGCACTTGATCGTGCAAGAGTTTATCCCAGGCAGAGAGATTACATGCGGAGTTCTTGAAAATTTTGGAGGAAAGGCGAGTATGGCGTTAGCCCCTATCGAAATCATACCACCAGCAGACGCGGCATTTTTTGATTACAAAGTAAAATACAACGGCAAGACACAAGAGATTTGTCCGGCAGAGTTTTATGGCGCGATGTTAAAAAAAATACAAGAGACGGCGCTTGTGGCACATAATGCTCTTGGTTTACGCCACTATTCACGAACCGATATGATCATCAAAACACCCGAATATACGCGCCGCGCCCCGGAGCTCTATGTACTCGAGGTAAACACACTTCCAGGACTTACGAGTGAGTCGCTATTCCCACGCGCGGCGCGCCACGCAGGACTTGAATTCCCAGACCTCGTCAGCCATTTAATAAAATTGAGTGGCGTGGTATAGTGATGAACATGGAAAACGATAAAAAAACAGGCCCACGCGATGTTTTCAGCCATTTATTGGCGATAATTTTTTTGTATGTAAATATTTTTGCATTTGGATCTGTCGTCTTCTCTTTCATAGATCTCTATATTCCTGACGCTTTGCAAGGATATGGATCGTCTACTCAAGATGGACTTCGATGGCCGCTTGCAGTGCTTGTCGTTGTATTCCCTTGTTATATTTGGTTGGCCAGATATCTGTCAAAAGACGTTGAACGCAATCCTGAAAAGCTTGATCTCAAAACACGTAAGTGGCTATTATATTTTACTTTGTTCGCTACTACTATCGCTATCGTGATTGATCTTGTTTCACTTATTTTTGGGTTTCTCAATGGTGAGTTAACATCATCTTTCGTTCTTAAGGCGCTAACCATATTTGCGATTGCAGCATCAGTGTTTGCTTATTATCTTTGTGAAATTAGGGGCGGAGTAAGTGAGTCTAAGCATAATGGCATGCGCGCGTTTGTCATGAGCGCTATTGGCATTGTATTTTTGACTGTAGTAGTTGGATTTTATCTTGCCGGGTCTCCACAGTCAGAGCGCTTGAATCGCTTTGACGATGAACGCATTATGCATATGACAAGTATCCAATATCAAATTATTGAATATTGGCGCGTAAAAGGCGTTCTTCCAGCAACACTTGAATATCTGATAGATGATATTAGTATGGTCGTATTACCTAAAGACCCGACAACCTTACAATCTTATGATTACAGGGTTGTCAGCGGCAATGTTTTTGAGCTGTGCGCCGTTTTTCAAACATCAAGTGATCAGCCAAATGCCCAATATGGTGACAGTTTTATCCACGGTGTAGGCCGAACTTGTTTTGAGCGTAAAATTGACCCAGATAGATTCCCTACGTTGAAATCTGCAAAGTAAAGGGGTACTATCTACTCCTCACTTGGGCCTGTAGCATAATGGTAGTGTACTCGGTTTGCATCCGAGGTGTCGGAGTTCGATTCTCCGCAGGTCCACAACTTTTTTTGTTTGCATGGTTATGCACAGCCATAATCCATAATTAGTATTACAATATATATATATATATATATATATTGTCGTTTTATATACTTAATTTATTTAATAGATAGATTCAATATTTTGAAAAAATATATTTTCGCAATAGCTGTGCTGTTATTTGGAGCAGTATCTCTCGTGTCAGCTCAATCTAGCGGGCAACAGGAGATTGCAATAACGCCAAACACTTGGGTAATGTGTCCTGAAGGGTGGGCGATGGTTGGTGGGCATGTAACTAGATTTGATGTAAATAACAAATATTTGACAAAGATCGTATGTACGGAAGTTTCTGGCCATATGATTGGCGATGTTACAGAAATAAACACATTTGATTCTGGTAATTATGGGTATCTCAATTGTCCAGATGGAAATCTTGTTCGCGGTGTATGGTCTTCTGTAACAGTCACCCCTCGATTAAATCTAGGTGGGCACTTGACTAAGATCGCATGTCAAAAACCTAAACTTCAGGGCCCGCTAAATTACGAAAAGATCCGTATTGTGGATGATCTAATGACATATTGCCCTGGCGGCAGAGGAGTACAGCAAATTCTTGTTGAAAAGTATAGCGATACTAACAAGACAGAACGAGAGTTTGGCTGTGATGATTGGGGTATACCAGCGGCTACACCTCCTCCGCCGTCTGTTACACCACCTCCAGCAGGCAATCCCTATATCCCACCCTATAAAGGTACTCTTGGTATAGGAGACAAAGTTCAGATTTGGCAAAGTGGAGTGAATTTTCGCTCCGCTCCGGCTGGTACGCAAATTGGTGTGCGTCAAATTGGAGACATTGGGATTATATCTGACGGACCGCAATGGGCAATTTTGAACGGCGAAGGCTATTATTGGTGGAAGGTCAATTTTGCAGCGCCAGGGGTTGCCAGTACTTGGGCTGATGTTGGCTGGGTGTATAATTATCCTTTAAAAAAAGAAGTTGAGAGGCCTCCGATCTCGTGTAAGTCAGGTAG
>CALRCC010000037.1 GCA_943354465.1 Candidatus Ryanbacteria bacterium | reverse complement strand
TTTATCAGATTTTTGCAGTTAGAAGCAAGCCAGCGCAAAAACTTACAGGCAAGCCTTCGCTTTCCGCTATCCGCGCGTGCATACGCAGTGAAGGTAGAGCATGTAAAATACCAGCATTTGGTATTACTGTGATTGCCGTCATCGGCAAAGAGATGTGTGCTATAGTTTCCTCATGAAAGAGTCAGCGCCCTACATGCCAGACGAATCCCACGAGCACCCTCCCGCGGTCACCGAGCGGCCAAAGGTATTTGAAGGGGAGACCGAAGAAGAGTCGTTACGCGCGTGGAATCCAGTTTTTCAATTTGCGCGTGAATATTACCTAAAACTGAGAAAAGATATCCCTTTGGCTGACCACCCAGAGACCGTCAATGAACTTGTGCGAGGCGTGCAAGATGAGGTATATGATCGTACCGCTGCATACATTCCCGAGGTTTTAAAAGATACGGCGTGGGATGGTTCTGAAGAAAAATTTGTAGATGCGGTGACTGGGCGCAACTATTCGAGCATTGATCTTAAAGACGCAGCTATGACCAAGACTGCTTTGGGGCTTAGTCTGGTATCCGAGCGCGCGTGTGCCGCGACGATGAGTGAGGCACTCAAAGGTCTCGCGCCTGAAGACTTGGAGCGCTTTGGTATGGATACTGATGTGCGTGATATTATCGCGGACGCGATACCAAGATTGACGGCATCCAACGCGGAATATGTACGCCTCTGGGCTCGAGCGCTTGGCGGTGAAGGCAGAGAGAACCGACCTATAGACGCGGTACGCGAACATACGCGCATGAATAGTGCACTTAAAGACATGAAGACTCGTTTTGCTCAATCAGCGTGGCTCAAAAATTTCGGAGATACGGGAGAAGAATTTTTGGGATACCTCGATACGCTTCAGGGCGCTTATCGTCCGTTTAATAGGGAAGGCGAGGCATATTCCGCTGTATACCGAGATCGTCTTATAAAAGAAGCGTATGATTCGTTTCTCGATTTTTATAAAGCCCATCCGGAGTTTCCTTTGATACTCATGCCACAGAGTGGCTCTATGCTCGGTGATGATGTTGAGGTAAAGAATCTTGGTTTTGATCCTGAAATACGCATTGTGTGGCAAACGGCTCGTGAGCGCGGTATTTCCACAACCGTAGAGGGTCTCCGTGGTGATTTTTCTGAAGCTCTCGGTGAATCCTTTCCCGATCTTATCAAAAAAGAGGATCTTGCTGTTATCGCGGAAAGTCGCGCTATCGTGGGCAACGATCTTGCTGCGCTTGGTATCAATATGAAGTTTCGTGGCGTTGCCCAAGATGGAGAGGATCGTAACTGGAACTTGTTGATCGAAAATGCTCAATGGCGTGAATATACCAAGCCGGCGATGGAAAAAATTAAAAAGTTGGTACCAGCAGAGTTGCATGATGTGGTTGAGAACCGATCGTTTGGTGATTTGATGAATATGTTGTCATTTTTTCATGAGTTTGTTCATAGGATTTATTCTGATGAAAGCAAATCAGCAAAACGCCTCGGTGATCTCAATGATACATTCGCCGAATCAAAATCAGATACGCTCGCGCGCATTGTTTTTACCAAAGTCATGCAAAAAGAAGCTCAGCAGCGTTTTGGCGATCGAGCCCAAGAAGCCTTGAACCTCGCTATGTTGGGTGATGACTTGGTTAATTACTATGACGGGAATCCAGACGGTGAGGATTATACATATTGGTTAGGAGCGTCAGCGCGTCTCGGTGTTCTTGTGGAAAAGAATGTTTTCATAAAGACCGGCGATGCCGTCTCTATTGATGAGTTTAAACTTCGCGAAGATTGGGGGGTATACATGATGCCACTAGGACGCGAGTTACTCCAGATGTACGCGAGCGCCGAATCAGATCTTAAAGAAGCAAAAGACATCGCGGCTCGCCTTAATGCTCCTAGCGATGCGCCGATGCTTAAAGATATTGGAGAGCATCTTGCTCGTCGTGGGTAGTAGTGGTTTGGCATGGCAATTCCAGCAAAACAGTTTGACAGCAAATATTTCTCTTCAGGCAGTTATGACGCGTATAAAGATGATGTTTTAAGCTGGACGCGTCCGATGGCGCGCAAGATTTTATCTTTCTTAAAAAATCATAAAAATCCGCGCATACTTGATATTGGCTGTGCCGAGGGATATCTGATAGATGAGCTACAGAGAGCCAATGGAGCTCGTGTAGAAGGCGTTGAGTTTTCAAGCCACGCACTATCTCGAGCTTTGCCTTCAATCAAGAAACATATTACTAAAGGCAGTCTTTTTGATGTGCCATTGTCTTCGCGCAAGTACGATGCCGTCATATGTTTTGATGTGTTTGAGTATTTAACTCCTACAGAAAATAAAAAAGCAGCGAAAATACTAGCTCGTGCTTCGCGCGGTTATATTTTTTTTGCAAATCCGTACAAGCATTCGTTTCAAGCATCACAAAAACTTAATCCAGATCCATTGCGCATCACTGCTTTTACACAAAAAGAGTATCAGAATATTTTTAAAGATGCCGGTGCGCGTTTTATAGATAAATTTAATGCAGGATCTGGTAGTGATATATTAGTTTTTCGCACAAGAAAATAATTACGCACCAAAAACGCTTTACATTTTTTTCGTATCTTCTACAATAAAAATATAATGGATGCTAAAATAAATGGAAATGGAAATGGAAATGGAAATGGAAATGGACACGGCAACGGAAATGGCGCTAATGAAAAAATTTCCAGAAAATTTCTTTTTATCTCGTGGGAAAGCTTGTCAGGAGATTTGGCGTGGCAAGTAGCCAAAGAGGGCAACGAGGTCAAATGCTATATTGATCGTCAAGATGATCGTGATGTCTATGACGGATTTCTAGAAAAGGTAGATGATTGGAAGGTCTACAAAGATTGGGCTGATGTTATTATTTTTGATGATACCGGTTTTGGCAAAATGGCTGATACATTGCGCCGAGAAGGTAAACTTGTGATTGGCAGTAGTGCATATACAGATATGTTGGAGGAAGACCGCGAGTTCGGCCAAAATGAGATGAAGTCTGTAGGTATGAATATTCTTCCGCACTGGGACTTTACCGAGTTTGATGTGGCTATCGAACACATCAAGCAAACCCCCGGCAGATATGTGTTTAAGCCGTCAGGTAGCGTACCATCTGATCAAAAAGGTATTTTGTTTATCGGCCACGAAGAAGATGGCAAAGATATCATTGAAGTCCTTGAACATAATAAAAAAACTTGGGGCAAGCGCATAAGGCGTTTTCAACTGCAAAAAGTTGCTGAAGGTGTTGAGATAGCGGTCGGTGCGTTTTTCAATGGCAACGACTTTCTCTACCCCATCAATGTAAACTTTGAGCATAAAAAATTGTTTCCGGGTGACATAGGTCCATATACTGGCGAGATGGGTACATTGATGTTTTGGTCAGCTCCAAACAACGCATTTCGCGTAACACTTGAAAAGATGCGCGATAAGCTGCGTGAGAGTGGTCATTGTGGCTACGTGGATATCAATTGCATCGCCAACGCGCGTGGTATTTTCCCTCTTGAATTTACATGCCGATTTGGATATCCGACCATTAGTATCCAGATGGAGGGGATCACAAGTCCTATCGGCGAGCTTCTTTATATGATGGCAAAGGGTGAGCAGTACGATATTAAGACAAAAAAAGGATTTCAGCTCGGAGTTATTATCGCCGTGCCTCCATTCCCCTATGACGACAAGCGCGAAGCCGCTATCTATAAAGATATTTCTATACTTTTTAAAAAACCAAATCTTGAAGGCGTACATTTGGGTGATGTGAAATTAGTTGATGGAGATTGGCATTTGGCAGGCGACTCTGGATACGCACTTGTCGTGACAGGATCAAGCAATACTGTAGAAGAGGCGCGCGTTCAGACTTATAGGCGTATCAAAAATGTGCGCCTACAAAATATGTTTTATCGCACTGACATCGGTGTGAAGTGGTATCACGAATCTGACCAACTGCATACTTGGGGAATCTTGTAATGAATGGGTCGCGGACTATACAGATAGTCGGAGGGGCGCTTTTGGCGCTTTTTTTAGTTGTAGGGTGGGGGCTCGGTATCATATTTCCACCGTCACCAAGCTCTCATGTGGTGAACATTGATCGCGGTATGAATGCAGAGCAAATAGGAGCACAGCTCAAGAAATCCGGCGTTATCCGTTCACGCATTTTTTTTGTATGGGCCGCATACTTGTCTGGCAAGCAACATCGCTTGGGCGCAGGATCGTTTGAATTTACAGGATCAAAATCTACATTTACCATACTCGGCACTTTACTCACACAAAAGAATGAGCGCGCAGTATTGATTACAGAAGGGTCGACTATCAAAGACATCGCAGAAGTATTGTCATCCGCAGGTATGCCATCTGGTCTGCGTTTTGAGTCTGTGGCAAAATCTTCCGAAGGGTTTTTGTTTCCAGATACCTATCGTTTCTTTGAGTCAGCGTCAGCGGAAGAGGTGATTGGCGTAATGCAAAAAGAATTTCAAGAAAAAATAAAACCATTTGAAGCCGATATCAAAGTGAGTGGTCATGCAGAGCGCGAGATAATTATAATGGCATCAATTATTGAGCGCGAGGTACGCACACCGCGTGATAAGGCGCTCGTATCAGGTATCTTGTGGAAGCGCCTTGCACAAGGAATGCATTTGCAAGTTGATGCTACGCTTTTTTATGTGACTGGAAAGGCAAGTCATGAGCTTGATAAAAAAGATCTAGAAAGCGCGTCACCATACAATACCTATGAACACAAGGGGTTGCCACCAACACCGATTTCAAATCCAGGCATTGAATCTATAAAGGCAGCAATTCATCCAACAGTGTCTCCATACTTTTTTTATCTTTCAGGCAAAGACGGCACAACACACTATGCACGCACCTTTGAAGAACACAAGAAAAACAAAGTACTCTACATTTATTAAAAAACAAATTTTTGCTAAAGTAAGGATATGGAAAAAAACTTTTTGGAACAATACAAAACCCATGACAAGCCCGAGGCAAAGAAAGCCGCGGAAAGGGAGGAAGTCCGATCCGGCGAGAAGGGCATTGTTCAAGATCGCTCAAAGCGAATAGAAGCATATATTAAACGGCTTGAAGAGATTTTTCTACACCCGGATGACGAGAAGCGAGCACGGCGCACGGATATATTCAAAGAGAAGTTCCTGTACCCTAATGTCATTGTAAAAGAGGAAAACTTTCCAGAGTCGTATTTTGAATATCAGAAAGAAGTAGCCGAGAAGAGAGGTATGGTAGAAATTACCTTCAGACCGGAAGACAAGCAACAGGAAATCGCAAGCGTACAAAAGAAGCAAAGAAAGAGTTTGGATGCATGGATTGACCATCTCACC
>CALRCC010000036.1 GCA_943354465.1 Candidatus Ryanbacteria bacterium | reverse complement strand
TTTTTGCTCAAAAGCCGATAATTTCTCTTTGAGAAGCTGATTTTGATTAACCAACTTGTTTTTAGCTTCGCGATATTCTTCAAGTGACAACGCACTTTCAAGATAGGCACTCATCAGCTTCTCTATTTTGGAATCCAAAAGAGAAATATCGGCTTTTATTGAATCTGCAAAAAGCGTACTCGATCGGACTTCTGATTGCCGATCTTTTGCATTTTCGGCAATCATCCACTGTGTCCAATCGAGAGGCAAAGAAACTTTTTTGATTTCCTCTTGGATTTGAGAAGTGATGAGCTCCTCACGGACATACTTCTGCTCACAAGGATTTTTCCGTTTGGTACACCGGAGATAGTTATGACCTTTTTGAGTCTCAGTGGTAATAAAGCAACCACATTCTCCGCAACGGAAAAATCCGCGATACAGATATTCTTTCAAACCTCGCGATTTCGGTTTAGAGTTTCGGCTCATCACTTCGGCAACTGTATCAAAAAGTTTCTTTGAAATAATCGGTTCGTGCTTGCCCTCAAAAATCTCTCCGTTATACTTCATTAGACCCGTGTAAATAGGATTTTTGAGAAGTTTTTGATAATTCGACACCGCAAGCTCTCTGCCGCCTTTTCGTTTCAATCCAAGTCCGTTAAATTTGTCACGGAGTTCTCGCAAAGTGAAGTTTCCTGCGGAATATGCCTCAAATGTCTTTTTGATAAGGGGAGCAATATCTACATCAATCACAATTCTTCCATTCTCGTTTTTATACCCCAACGGAGACATTTGAGGCCATATACCATCCTTCACTTTGTTTCGCTTGCCACGCTTGATATTCTCACCGAGGTTATCGACATAATACTTGGATTGCGAAAAAGCGATTGAAAGCATGAACTTGCCTTGCGGTGTCGGATCAAACCAAAAAGTTGGAAACTTCATCTCGCTAATCACACCAGTATCAACGAGGTAGATGATTTTCCCGCCATCCACCGAGTTTCTCGCAAGTCTATCGGGATGCCACGCCAAAATACCAGACGCTTCGCCCGCTTCCATTCTCGTTATCATTTCGTTAAATACGGGGCGACCTGGTATTTTGGCGGTCTGCTTTTCGACAAAGACATCTGCCACTTCCAGTTGTTCTTTCAATGCTAAATCTTTTAACTCACTCAACTGGTCAGAAATACTACGGACTTGTCTGTCTTTGTCGTCCGTAGACTTGCGAGTATAGATGAAAAACTTTTTGGTTGGATTATTCATAATTGCATTGGCAACGACGAGCCACGCGGAGCGTGGAAAATCCTTTCAGATTCAGAATTTTTTGGGGGGAATGCAGTAGTGTCGCGCCTGCGGCGCGACCCCATTTCGGGCTCCAATGCAGATTTCCAATTTTTGCGGAGAGGGAGGGATTCGAACCCTCGGTACCCGTGAGGGTACACAGTCTTTCCAGGACTGCCGATTAAACCACTCTCGCACCTCTCCAGTGATTGCAATCATAGCAGATTTTTTATTTGTTGCGAGGCCTTCATATATCATTGTTTTTGAGGCGTTTTTATGCAATACTCAAAATAATGGTAAAGCGTAGGGATTATACATTGGAAGGTAACCAAGCAATGACTACGCTCTCGGTGTTTTTAGAATCATATAATAAAAGTATTCAGCCAGGATTTCCAAAGGTGTCTCTCGAAAATCTTAAAGACTTTCAAAAACTCCACCCCATGCTTTTTAAAGACAAGAGCGAATGGTCAATAGAAAAGCATCGCAAACGGTTGATGGATTGGCTCCCATCACATCGGGATTAATTAAAAATCTATTATAAATATTTTCACCATTTATGCGCCGCTCTCCGAGCACACAGTACTCGGAGAGCGGCATTTTCATGTATAGTAATGTTATGTCTAATAAACAGAGTAAAAACATTCAGGTAGTTCTCGATATCTTGCGCGACGAGGTCCGTGGCAATGTTGAAAGCGCACTCAAAAAGATGGGCGATAACTACTCGATGACATGGGTGTATAAATCTCCGCGCAAGGGTGTGCTGTTTCCTAAAACTGGCAAAAATCTCAAAAAAGAAATGCTCCAGTGCTACCCTATTAAGGGGCGCGAATATGACATCAAGAATGTCGCCGAGGGTGATGGTGTGGTGATGGTAGAGCTCATTGAAAGCTATCCAGACTCCAAGACCAAAAAAATATATCGTACACCGCTTGTGCTTGTCTTAGAAATGGACAAGGACAAGATTACATCAGGCAGGCATTATTGCGACCCAAATCTTTCATATTTACATCTTTCAAAATCACAAGTCGCTCGTGCGTATGAAGGTAAGAAATCAAAAATGGTTATAAAGTAATGGCTAGAACTTAATGAACATCACTAAGTTTGGGCATTGCTGTCTCTTGATCGAAGAGGCGGGTGCACGCTTGCTTACTGATCCCGGCAACTACAATGATACGCCAGATATCCGTGATCTTGATGCGATTTTGATCACGCATGAACATCAGGATCATATCCACATGCCGGCCCTTAAAGCGCTCTTGGCAGAAAATCCTCGTACGATTATTATTACGCACGAAGGTGTAGGCAAATTACTTGATGCCGAACATATTCCATATCAGCCAATCACCGATGGCGGAGAGATTTTAGTAAAAGATGTTTCAGTAAAAAGTTTTGGAAAGGATCACGCGTGCATTCATGCTGATTTGTCGCCAGTACGCAACACTGGGTTTCTTGTTGCTGGTAAATTATTTTATCCTGGCGATAGTCTACATAATCCAAATATCCCCATTGAAGTACTCGCATTGCCAGTATCTGCTCCGTGGCTCAAGCTGTCAGAAGCTATTGAATATGCAAAAGCAGTAAAGCCAAAAATTGTTTTTCCAGTACATGATGGTATGCTACGCCAAGATCATCGGCTCGCGCCAACGCGCAGTATACCGCGAGCTATGTTAGAGCCACTTGGTATCAAGTTTGTTGATATGGTTGAAGGATCTGTAGCGGAGTTTATTGTATAATGGTTACAAGTCTATGATAACTATCGCTGACGATATACGCATTGAGTTTAAGTTTGGTATTTTGGCTGGTATATTGGCGTGTCTGCGTGTCACCTCCGAGTTTTTGTTTGGACTTCGCGAAACGGGCCAATACGCAGGTTATAGCGCGGGGGTATTTTTATTTATAGTATATTTTTTCGCGCTACGTAAATGGAAGATTGAGCGTGGCGGCGGATTTTTGACTATACGCCAAGGCATGCGATCTGGCATTTTGATGAGCATGATAGCCGCCGTTATTTTTTCAATATTTATGATTGGTTATAGCTCTTTTGTCGATAAATCATTTTTAGAAAAGAATGTTGACCTTATACGCGTTGAGCTTGAGCGTCAGGACAAGCCAGCAGGCGAGATCAGAGACGCGCTTGATTATATGCGCGATATCAGCTCATTTCCAAAACAAACGGTATTTATCTTGGCGGGTGTCATGCTGGAGGGCGCGATTGTCTCGTTTATAGTCTCATGGTTTTTGCGTAAGCCACCTCCAGTAGTTGATGTGATTTAGTATGATATACTAAAATGGTGAATATAAAATCTTCAGCAGAAGTAGTAGAAAGAATCATGGAGCGTAATGTTTTGTTTGTGTTCCCAGAGGCGAGTTTGCTGGAGGCTGCCAATACGCTTTTTGAGCACGGGCTTACGGGTCTTCCTGTAGTTGATAATGATAAAAAAGTAGTAGGCGTTCTGACTGAATTTGATTTGATTACGAAAGGATCGGCGATTCATTTGCCTACTTTTGTAAAACTTATGAGTAACATTGACCTGTACCGCAAAGATAGGAGCTCTCTTACAGAAGACTTACAGAAAATCACAAAGCTAACTGTCGCCGATGTGATGAATAAGGATCCACTCGTGGTCTCTATGGGTACTAGTATTGATGAGGTCGCTCAAATATTTGCCGATCATCATCGTGTAAATCCAATACCTGTCATTGACGATATGCACAGGTTAGTTGGTGTTGTGAGTAGGTTTGATATAATAAAAATGTACGCGGGAGCTCACCACATAAGTCGAGCCAGCAGTGGTGGAGGTGAGATCACTGACCGCGACATTGACAATTTTGTACGCAAGATAGATAGCGATTTTGTATTTGTGCATAAATCACGCACGCATGTATGGTTTTTGGCGAGCACACTATTCCTTATCATCGGCATACTTATTACACTTTTTTTTAGCGTTAGGGTCGAACCTAACTATTAATAGTTTTACGATTTAGTCTATGAGTGCACAAATTCTAGCACTAAAAAAACATAAGAGAGATCTAATCATCGGTATAGGCGCAGTTATCATTGTCGCCGTAGCATTTTCGGTAGCTAGTGGATATGTAAAGTTTACATTGCCATTTTCATTCGCCGTCAACCCATATGTAAAAATTGGCATCAGTGATATGCCAGTATATCCGTACTTCGGCGGTGTCAACAGTACTCTCGGTGTATTTGATGTATATTCCAAATTCGCGCCAAATTTGGTTACACTCAAACAGATTGAGTTTAAGGTGAAGCTCTCGCAAAAGGCGAGTCAAGATCAAAACGGTCTTCGTAATTTTAGCCTTTCTTATTGGAGTTGCAGGAAATCTCCAGGTCCTTCGTACGGATATGACCAGAAGTCGTGCGCCTCTGCGTATGCCTATCCGGTTTCTGTGAGATCTACGGCCGGATATTCTATCATAACTTTTTCTGGCATGAATTTACCTATTGCTAGCGATGCTAGCAGTCAAGGGTTTATGTTGCGCGCTAATATGGCGTATACTGGCCGTTTGGCTGTTGGTAATCGCGCGCAGGAAATATCTGTAAGTATCAATGATCCAAAAGAAATATTGATTACATCGCCTAGTAGTGATACACCAATGCAGGTGCGCCTTGGTAAGCCAACTGGCTCGTGGCTCAAAATTTTTAGCGGATACGGGTATCCATTGAGATACAATCAAGCTGGCGTGCCAAAAGCTCAACCAGCAACACAGTAGTACTCCACTATATATTCTGATAGTTTGCGAACGCATTTATTCTCTGGAATAAATGCGTTTTGCTCGTCTGGTGGTATAAAGAAATAAAACTTTGTGCCATATTCAGCTAGAAATGTCCGCGTTTCTGGATGATTTGGATCTCCCCAATATAGTATCCATTCGGCTTGGTTGTGTGTGTCGCCCAAGAGTCCAGGAGCTATCACCTTGTTTGTGCTCCAACCAAACACCAACGGAGCTAGTTCAGTCGTTGTTATAATCTTTTCGCCAGGGCCAATATATTTTGGTATATTGGCGATTTCGGCGCGCGCGGCGTACGGAGCCATAAATGGATCCCAATCACTGATACGGTTATTTAGAAGTGACAAATAAATACCTAAAAAAAGCGCGCACGCAAGCGTCGCTCCAACGGCTAACTTTGTCTCTTTGTTTTTTATTATACAGCTGACGATTAGTGATATACCGCATGCGGCTGTCACAATCAATGCTAT
>CALRCC010000035.1 GCA_943354465.1 Candidatus Ryanbacteria bacterium | reverse complement strand
AGGTATTGTTCTCATAAACAGCTCCCTGCACACCTACAAGCGCAAATGCAAAACTAGGTACCGAAAAAAACAATAAAGCAATCAACGATGCTTTTATAAATATTTTAGAGTGATCAATCATCATATATATTGTAACATACAACAATTATATGCCAACAAGCACTATACGCCTGTGCATAAATAAATAATTGATATTAGTCACTCTGCGTTGCGATACGCGGGGCGAGTATATTTGTTTGACGGATCCCAACTCATCCATGATGTAAGGCCAGAGTCATAAACGGCTTTTTTTTGCGCCCTAATCTCGGCGACACCATAGGCGACTCCCTTTAAATCAAAATCTTGTATCCATGGGCGGAGCTTCTTCGGGTCTTCCCCCATTTTCTCAAGGCGAAACTTTGCGCGCGACATTGACGCAAAGATAACTTCGTAAGGATGCTTTGCTGGATTTTTGAAATCTTGAAAACCAGCATCATAGTGCGATGGGTAGACCATGGGGGCTATATAATCAAAATGTGGAGCTGTTTTTTCAAGTATCTGCCCGATGCCAAGATCGTCTTCTGACCACGTGACAAGCCCAAAGACATCAGCTGATATAGGTACCGCAAAATCTTTGAGCTCGGCGCGTAAATAGATAAAAAACTCCTCTAATACATCACTTTTTTCGCGACCTTTGCTGTGCGTGTATACAGTGCGCGAGAGTGCGCCATCAGACGGATAGCGGATATAGTCAAAATTGATCTCGTCAAAACCAACTTGTTCGGACTCACGCGCGATACGCACGATCAAATCCCAATACGATTTGGCGCCGACATCCACAAAGGGTAGTCCTTTGCGGTCTTTCCATATACCTCCGCCGATATCGCCTACGGCAATAGCTGGGATTTTCTTGACTATATATGGATCTTGAAATACTGCCACACGACCAATGACATATATGTTGTGCCCGTGCAATTCATGGATAAACTCGCGTATATCAGGTATGCGTTTTTCTGACCAATCAAGGCGTTTTAATTCTTCGTCAGAAACTTCAAAGGCGATTTTGCCAGTAGCATCTTTGATATCAATCATAATACTATTTATCTCTGAACCGTCTGTAACGAAGCGCACAATATCATCGCGCATAGATTTTGTGCCTGCCACCCAGCTTGACATATAGATTGCGCGTACTGCTTCTGGTGTCTTGATATGCACTGGTGGATCATATTTTTTAGAGAGAACTTCACCAGCAGAGATGCTAACTATATTTTCTGCGCTTATACGATCATATATTGAACTGACACTCGATTGTGCGCTAATAAAAAATCCAACTACTACGAGAGAAGCGACGCCAATGGCTGGCAAAGTATACTTATGCCGAAAAAAGTGATGAAAACGAAGTTTGCGGATCATGAAGTGCTTCTTTTTGAGCTGAAATATTTTGTCGCGATTCAATAAGCTTTGATATTATCATTTTATCCTGAAAACGATTTATAAGTATAGCCCCCTTGATGATATTGTCGTCTATAAAAAGACGCTCATAACTCATACCGTCGTCCCATACGCGCGAAATAGTCTCCCACCCTTCACGCGGTTTGGTGATACCAACAAAAGTAATATGCAAACCAAGGTTCGTGATTGAATATGCTGGTACCGCGCAAAACGCCGTGCGTGAGGCTGGTGTTTGGGCGGTCATGTTTATGCCCGCATTTTTGCCCTGCAAAAATGCGTTTGTCCAATTGCCTATCAACATATCCTCTCCGAATATGCCATCGTGATATTCGGCTATATCTCCAGCCGCCCAAATATTATTGATTGATGATTCCAAAAACTCATTTACAACAATACCGCGATTAACGCGAACGCCAGTACCTTGAAATGACGAAGTATTGCGATTAACACCAACTCCGTACCCAATCCACGCGGTAGCGATGCTGGCGCCTCCAGTCATAGTCACTGTAAAACCATCGGCAGTGAACCCAGACGTTGTAATTTCCGTCTCCGGATAAATAATGACACCGTGCCTTCCAAGATTTGCCTCCAATATGCCCCACCCTTGCGCATCAAGCTGATCACCAAAGCATTGCTTATCGCGCAATAAAAGATGCGGTTTGTATCCGCGAGCAAATGCTGTCTCTATAAATTCAAGGCCTATAAATCCGCCGCCAACGATAACGGCATTTTTGCCTTTTGGCTGTGTGTCTCCAGCGACAAATGCATGGAAACGATCAGCGTCTTTGATTGTCTGTAGACCAAAAGTATAATCTTCAATACCAGTGATAAGTGATGCTGTGCGCAAAGAGGCACCTGTCGCGATCAAAATTTTAATGCCAGAAATAATCGCCCCATCACTTGTATGAATCTCGCGCCTTTCTGCCTCAAACCCTATGACTGAAAGTCCGCCAAAAAAATCGATACCGTGCTTTGCGTAGTCTTCAAGAGAACGTAAAAAAACTTTTTCGCGCGGGATCTTGTCGCGGATATACGCAGGTAGCGTGACGCGCGAGTACAGGCGCTCGGTCTCAAGCGAGATAATAGCAATAGTGGCCTGCGAGTCACGCGAGCGAATGGTTTCTGCGGCTGTGGTACCAGCGATACCACCACCAATAATCACATAATCATATGCCGGATTTTTCGGCATATTATTGCGATGTCGTTTCGCGAAGAGACCAAAGAGCCAATACTACAATGATGATGCCGAGTGTACCTAAAAGAAGCTTTTGTGTAGAGCCAGGGCGAATAGGCAAAAACGGTACGAGTGCGACCCACGCACCCAAAAAAGCAATGACAAGATATTTTCTCATACAGCTAGTTTATCATCTAAAAAACAAAACAAAAAGTATAGCGATGCCAGCCTGCGTGGTGATACCGAGCATTGGTCGGTCATCAAGGCGAATATCCGTATGAATCCACCTGTGAAATTTATCATGCAAAACAAGCAATTTTTGCGGCCAAAATTTTGAAGCGCCGACCAGCAAGTCTGGCAGTACAGCTCCAAATACTCCGGCACCTATCACCGACCATGAACCATCAAAAAACAAAAACGACAACGCGAGCCCAAATGCCAAATCAATGGCGACCAGTCTTATATCTGCCAAAAGAGCTCGTGAAAGTTTTATTGGTGCGCTACCTGGCGCACGAAGCGACGCCTCTTTTACTTTTGGCACATGATAATGCCAGTGAGGAATCATATCAAAAAGATAATGGCTCAACACGCCTGCCGTAAACGCACCACCAACGCTCAATGCTGTATGCACAAGCGCGCTACCAATAATAGAATGTGTAACCAAAATCATAATAGAATCATTCAAGCACCCTACATATATTCAAGCAACCCTTCGTACGATACTGATCCAAAAATTTTATATACAAAGATAGTCCAACGCGCGAGATTGTCAGACAGCATTAGTACGCCCAGAAAAATCAACAGTATACCGCCTGCTAGCGACACCCAGCGCAAATATTTCTCAAAGCGCGCGATATACTGTGCGGCTGATCCAAAAAAATACGCAACAATCATAAACGGCAATCCAAACCCTAGAGAAAAGATCGCTAGATAATATGCGCCATCAATCGGGCTTGCTGTGTTTGCGGCAAAAGTTAGAACTCCACCCAAAATAGGCCCTACGCACGGTGTCCAACCAAGCGCGAACGACGCGCCAAATAAAAATGACGCAATGGCGCTGCCCGGCCGCAATGGCGCAAATCGCAATCGCCGTTCGCGCTGTAGCCCGCTAAAAATATTGGCACTAGGAATGATTATTGATAGGCCAAAAAATATCACAAATGCTCCACCAAGTCGTATGAGTACTTTGCGCCACGGCACCAGCGCCCCACCCACTACGCCTACTAAAAGTCCGAGCGTGATAAATACTACTGCAAACCCAAGCCCATATAAAAAACCATTACGCAGAACGCGTGCTCGAATTTTATTTTTTAATTTTGGATCGGCAAGATCATTTACTGATGCTCCACTAATAAACACAAGATACGCCGGTAAAAGTGGCAACGTACAAGGAGCTAAAAACATCAAAACGCCAGCAACAAAAGCCCAGAGCGTTGATGGATTATCCATGTAAAATCAAATATTTTTTATAAAAAATTATCTTGAGAAACCTCCGCCTCCGCTATCTCGTCTACGGAAATTACTTTGAGAGCTTGAGCGAGATGAATTGCTAAAAGGGCTTGGCGAACGCGGGGTGCGACGGCGAACATTGCCTCGCTGTGCGAATGGCCTTTGCTCGTCATAATTTGGCTTGTTGTCCGCGCGAGGTCTATCAGGAGGCAATTCTGGCAACGGTAAAAGTGATAAATTTTTGCGAATCAAACGCTCAATATCTCGAATATCGCGCTGTTCTTCTGGCAATGCAAATGAGATAGCGCGACCTGATGCGCCAGCGCGAGCTGTACGACCAATGCGGTGTACATAGTCAGCGGCCGTTGACGGCAAGTCATAGTTGATCACAAGTTCAATGCCAGTCACATCAATACCGCGCGCGGCGATATCAGTCGCAACCAGTACTTTATATTTACCTGATTTGAAGCCTTCGAGCGCTTCTCGGCGCTGACCAAGAGAACGATTTGAATGAATCTCCGCGGCGCTGTGACCCATGACGCGTACTGCGCGCATAACGCGAGTCGCGCCGTGCTTTGTACGCGTAAAGACTAGCGTTGAGGTATGATGTTCTGTCAAAATTTTCTCAAGCAAACGATTCTTGGAATCTTTTCTCACTATAAACATTTCCTGCATAACGCGATCAGATGTAGTGCCTTGTGGCGCTATCTCAATACGCACTGGTAACTTCATAGTAGAAGATGCAATCCTCATAATTTCTGGCGATAGAGTTGCAGAAAAAAGCATTGTTTGTTTTTCTTGTGGCAACATTTTGAGAATGCGCTGAATCTGTGGCAAGAAACCCATATCGAGCATACGGTCTGCCTCATCGAGCACCAACATACGCACATTCGCGAGCGAAAGTGTTTTTTGCTCCAAGTGATCATTGAGCCTACCTGGAGTCGCTACAATCACATGCGGATCTCGCCTAAGTGCTTGAATCTGTGGACGAATAGCGGCGCCACCAATCAACACTGCGGTACGAAGTCCGAGTGACTTACCTACTGTATGTAGCACCTCGTCTACCTGCAATGCGAGTTCGCGCGTAGGCAACAACACTAGTCCTCTACCTTTTGATTGAGCGAGACGCTGAACCATAGGGATACCAAACGCGAGTGTTTTGCCGGTGCCAGTTTGTGCAATGCCGACGACATCCTTGCCTTCAACACCTACGGGGATTGCTTGACGCTGAATAGGTGTTGGGCTTGTAAATTTTAATGATTCCAAAATCTGCAAAAGCCCTGGTGCGATACCAAGACCATGAAAACCTTCAGGAGAATTTTGCTGTGTCATTTATATATAGTCTAGCACGCTTATTTCTTGCGCGCGCGGATACGATCGGCTTCTGTCAGATACATCTTGCGGATGCGTGTGCTAATAGGCGTGATCTCAAGATATTCGTCCTCGGCCATGACTTCCAAACCACGCTCGATGGTAATCTCTTGTGCTGGTACCAAGTCAATCGCATCATCGGACGACTTTGATCTCATGTTTGTCAATTGCTTGCCTTTGGTTGGATTCACTAGCATCACTTCGCCCTTGGCAGTATTACCAATGACCATGCCTTCATATACTTCAGTACTTGGGCCGATATAACGAGTGCCTCTATCTTGCAAATTCCAAAGAGCCAACCCGAGAGCCTTGCCTGT
>CALRCC010000034.1 GCA_943354465.1 Candidatus Ryanbacteria bacterium | reverse complement strand
TCTCGAGATTATCACTGGCGCATTCGCAAAACTTAAAAAAGAAGGTGATGGCGCTGTGCTTCAGGTTATTATGCGTCCAACGCGTAAGCCACTTTATAAAAAAGGCAACGAAGTCGCGCGTAAAGTACGCGCTGGATCTTCGCTCAAAGATGCAATTGGAGGGCTAGGCAAAGATCTGCGTGATGCGGTATCCAAGACTGGGTCAAGCTCAAAAGACAGAAAAGTGCACGAGAAAGAGCCAAGAGCGGCAGACGAAGAGCTGGCAAAGCAAATTGAGACCAAGGCATCATTGTCTGCGTTTGATGTAGTCATTCGCATCATCGCGTCATCAGCTACCCCATCCGAAGCTACTACTATTGTGATGGGCATAGAGGCGGCCTTTGAACAGTTCAACAATCCACAAGGCAATCAGATCTCTTTTCGGCGTGTTGGAGCCAAGCCACTAGAAGATCTTATATATCGTTTTTCATTTAGGCTTTTTAGCGAGTCAGAAAAAATATATCTTTCCGCGTCAGAGCTTGCCAGTATTTTTCACTTGCCGTATTCGGGATTTACACAGCCCAATGTGGCATATCTCAAATCGCGCGAGGCACCACCACCAACAAACATGCCTGTATCAGGTATGTTGCTCGGCGATAGTGTGTTTCGTGGCGAGACAAATCCCGTCTATATGACTGATGATGACAGGAGACGGCACATGTATGTCATCGGTCAGACTGGCACAGGCAAATCCATATTTTTAAAAGAACTCGCACGTCAAGATATTTTGGCAGGGCATGGCGTTTGTTTTATCGATCCGCACGGATCAGATATTGAGTCGCTCCTTGAATCAATTCCCAAAGAGCGCGCCAAAGATGTGATTTATTTTAACCCTGGTGATATTGAACGGCCGATGGGACTCAATTTTTTGGAATATGACACTCGCTTTCCAGAGCAAAAGTCTTTGATAGTCAACGAGCTCTTAGATATTTTCAACAAGCTTTATGATATGAAGACGGCTGGTGGCCCGATGTTCGAGCAATATTTTCGCAATGCCACGATGCTTGTGATGGAAGATCCGAAGTCAGGCAATACGCTGATGGAGGTAGGTAGAGTCTTGATTGATAAAGAGTTTCGCGATTACAAACTTTCGCGCTCTTCAAATATCGTGGTCAATAGTTTCTGGCAGAAGATAGCTGAAAAGGCTGGAGGCGAATCAAGCTTGGCAAATATGGTGCCGTATATCACCTCAAAGTTTGATACCTTTTTATCAAACGACATCATGCGCCCGATTATTGCTCAAGAAAAATGTGCTTTTAGTTTTCGTGAGGCGATGGATACTCAAAAGATTGTGCTCATCAATCTTTCCAAGGGGCGCTTGGGCGAGCTCAACTCGTCACTTCTCGGGCTTATCATTGTGGGACGCATATTGATTGCGGCGCTCTCGCGCGTAGATATAGCTGATGAATCAGCGCGCAAAGATTTCTTTTGTTATATAGACGAGTTCCAAAATGTCACCACCAAATCAATCTCCACAATATTGTCAGAAGCGCGCAAGTATCGACTCTCGCTAATCGTTGCGCATCAGTTTTTGGGTCAGCTCGAAGATGATATTAAAAAGGCCGTGTTTGGCAATGCGGGTAGTATTGTGGCGTTTCGCGTAGGATCCGATGACGGTGAATTTCTGGAAAAACAATTTTCTCCTGTTTTTAGCGCGCGTGACTTATTGAATATTGATAACTACAATGCCTATGTTAAAATGCTCATAGGAGGCCAGACTTCGCGCGCTTTTAATATACATACGCGCGCACCTCACAAAGGCGATCCCGCCCAAAAAGAAATAGTCACCGGCATATCGCGCATTACTTATGGCCGACCACGCATCGAGGTGGAGGCAGAGATCAAAGAACGTTATACACATGTTTAAAAAAGATTATTTATATGCAGGAGTCATCGGTATCGTCACAGCTTTTTTTGGTCGTTTACTTTTGATCAACAATGAAGTGTCGCTTGCGTACGGCAGTTTTTCTTTGCCACTTTGGTCGCTCTTTTTGATATTGCCGATTGCTGAATTTTTTGCCTATATCATCGCCTCAAAGCTCTTTTCACATATTTTGTTTCTCAAACAGCTTGGTCGTTTTGGCATCGTGGGTCTTATGAATGTATGCGTTGATATCGGCATCGCCACTACACTTCGCCGCGCATACAATATTGACCCGCTCAATATCACCGATATGTTACCTGTTCTTATGCTGGCGTCTTCAATCGCTATCGTAAATAGTTATTTTTGGCAGCGTATGTGGACATTTGCTGAAAAAGCCCCACCTACGCGCAAGGAGTTTATCGCGTTTGTCGTTGTCACGCTTATTGGGCTTGGCGTCAATACCGCGGTCTCTTTTGTGATTATCTATAGCGTCGGCGCGTTTGGCGTACTCTCGGCAGACAGAGTCTTGACGATATCTAAGATAGCCGCGACAGCCGTCTCACTTTTCTGGAACTTCCTCGGATACAAATTTATCGTCTTTAAAGAATAAATTGGTAAGCTCGTCGTTTGGATTTTGGTGCTCTATTAGGTGCAAGTAGGCAAGTAGCTTGGCGCCAGTTTTCCTGATAGGATTCTGGTATGCAAAAGTCCGAGCATCTTGTGCTTTATCGCAAATATCGCCCGCAACGATTTTCTGATGTAGTCGGGCAAGATCATATTGTAAATGTGCTCAAAAATGCTTTACGTCTTGAGCGTGTATCTCACGCATATATTTTTTCTGGTACGCGTGGCACAGGCAAGACCACGCTTGCGCGTCTGCTAGCCAAGGCATTCAATTGCGAAAAACGAGGCGTCGAGGGCGAGCCGTGCAATGCGTGCGATATTTGTCGTGAATTTTCGTCTGGCAAGGCATTTGATTTAGTAGAGATTGATGCGGCATCCAACCGCGGTATTGATGATATACGCGAGCTTAAAGAGGCGGTTCGCTTTACCCCGATGCGCGCTCGGCGCAAAGTATATATTATTGACGAGGTTCATATGCTCACCAAAGAGGCATTCAATGCGCTTCTCAAAACTCTCGAAGAACCGCCAGCCCACGCCATGTTTATTATGGCGACGACCGAGCTTGACCGTGTGCCCGATACCATTTTGTCACGCTCACAAAGTTTTGAGTTCCGTCGTATAAGCGAGAGCGTGATACGCGAAGAGCTTCTACGCGTGGCTAAAAGTGAAAAATATAAAATTGATGCCGAGTGTATTACTATGTTGGCATTTTTAGCTGACGGTTCTATGCGTGACGCAGAGACAATGCTCGGGCAGGTGATGGACGCCTGCCCTGATAGTGCCGACAAAGATGTGCTCACAAATCTTTTCGGCTTGCCAAAGATTGGGCAGATCCACGAACTGCTTGATTCGGCGCTCCGTCGCGAGCCAGTGCGTATCCTTGATACACTTACACAAATTCGCAAAGATGGCATTGATCCAAAGATTCTGTCGCGTATGCTGGTACACGAAGCACGTGAACTTTTTGTATCGGCGTATAATCCAAAAGACTTGGAACGCTTACAAAAAGAATTGTCAGAAAGTCATTCTGCATTTTTTGTGTCGCACCACACCTTGCCACGCAAAGACATCGAGCAACTCTTGGTAAAATTGCTAGAAGCACACAACATCGGCTTTCGTGGCACCTTTCCTGACCTACCGCTCGAACTCGCACTCCTAGCACTTTCGGAGCAAGAACCACAAAAAACTTTCGAGAAACCAGCATTTCTCAAGTAATGCAAAAAGTGATAGAGTGGTGGGGTTTATTGTGGTTATCAATAAACAATATTGGGAGATCGTCTAACGGCAGGACAGCGGCCTTTGAAGCCGTGAATCATGGTTCGAATCCATGTCTCCCAGCCAAGAAATAGAATCGCCGTTTTCGCCAAAGTCAGTGGTACTCATTCCAAGTTTAAACATCAGTAAAAACTTACCGTCGTTAGGGATGACCGATATTGATTTAGGCAACTCCAAACTATGAACCCTCGATGGCAGACTATAGATATATAGCTCAATACATTGCTATAGTACATATATGGAAATAAACTATCTGTTGATGCTAGCCGCGTTTATTTTATCAATGTAAATTTACAAAACATCTATGCAAAAAATAATTTCTTTGATATCGCCTGATGTTTGAGGCGAGCTCGTATGTGATTGGGCATGACATCACAGTAAAAATTTATAAAAGCGCACGAGCAAAGCAAATGCGTATCTCGGTACATCGAGATGGATCGGTGAGAGCTACAAGGCCAGCGCGACTTGCCATGCGAGATTTACTTGTATTTTTAGAGAGCAATATTGCATGGGTCACAGAAAGATTACGCTATCTAGCCATATTGCCCCCTATTGTGAGGTCCGCACGGCATTCCAAGGCAGAAAAAGCGCGCCTGACGGCACAGGCAAAAGCTTTCGCCGTACAAAGATTGCAACACTTCAATCAGTCGTATAGCTTTACATATAACAGGATAGCTATCCGCGACCAGAAGACTCGCTGGGGGAGTTGCTCAAAAAAGGGCAATATAAATTTTAACTATCGCATCGCGTTGTTGCCCGCAGAGCTGGCTGATTATATTATCGTGCATGAGCTTTGTCATCTCGGAGAGCTCAATCACTCCAAAAGATTTTGGGCGTTAGTCTCAAATACATTGCCAAATCACAGAGAATTGAGAAAGGCCGTCAAGAAGATCGCGAATTCAATATATTGATATATGCATAAAAAATCAGATGTAGATGTCGTAGTTATCGGCGGAGGGGCTGCCGGCATGATCGCCGCAGGACGCGCGGCCGAGCGCGGACGGCGTGTTTTGTTGCTTGAGAAAAATCCATCGCTTGGCAAAAAATTATTGATCACAGGAGGTGGCAGATGCAATGTGACCAACAACAAGCCAGAGGTGCGCACGATGCTCGCGCGATACAAAAAGAGTGACAAGTTTTTGTTTTCTGCATTTACACAATTTGGTGTTGCCAAAACGCTCGATTTTTTTCATACGCGAGGCATGGCAACTCATGAAGAAGCTGAAGGCAGAGTATTTCCTGCATCAAATAAATCCCAGTCAGTCTATGATGTGCTGGTTAAATATATGGAAGAAGGGAACGTCAAAATCCAAACCAAAGCCAAAGTCGCTGGCATTGCCTTTGATAAATCTTCAGAGGAGATAGTCATCACGCTCGCAGACAAATCAGAAATACGCACGCAGTCATGTATTGTGGCATCAGGTGGCATTTCGCGTCCTGAAACAGGTTCAACTGGAGACGGATTTAGTTGGCTCCAAAAACTAGGGCACACTGTTGTCCCAAATGATATGGCACTAGTACCAATCGCGCTCAAAGATGCGTGGATAAAAAAGTGCGCAGGTGTTGCGCTTAGTGCAGTTAAACTCACTACTTTCCAAAAAGGCAAAAAACAAAAGGTATATCTTGGTAAGATGCTTTTTACGCACGTGGGTATTAGTGGACCTATGGTTCTTAATATGAGTAGAGATATTGGTGTGTTATTAGAATACGAAGAAGATGTAATGATAATGCTTGATATCTTTCCATCTCTTGATATCGGCTCGTTGCGAGAAAAACTCCAGACGATATTAATCTCGGATAGTAACAAAAAAATAAAAAATGTTCTCTCGCTTATTATCCAACCAGCTCTTGTCCTACCATTATTGGCGCTTGCTGGTATTGATGGCGAGACTCCAAGCCATAGTATGCGTTCTTTAGAGCGTAAAGCTCTTACCTCACTTCTCAAAGAAGTGCCACTACATATTTTAGGACTCCTCGGTAAAGATAAAGCAATAATATCCTCGGGCGGCGTTGCGCTTGATCAGATTAATTTTAAGACAATGCAATCGCGTGTCATACCTGAGCTTTATATTGTAGGAGATATTCTCAATATTGATCGGCCATCAGGCGGATATAGCTTGCAACTTTGTTGGACTACGGGGTTTATTGCTGGTAATAGTTGCGGTTAGTGTCTGGCTATTTCTGATGTCGATAATAAAAAAATAACACATCAACCTTTAGTATGAGTATGGTAATATATTTATATGATGATATTTAAATACAGCCCACTCGTGTGTCT
>CALRCC010000033.1 GCA_943354465.1 Candidatus Ryanbacteria bacterium | reverse complement strand
TGTTATATCGTTTGAATATTTATTTTACAACCATAAGTATTTCGTCACGTCTCGCACCCGACATTCTAAAATATATATAATGGTGTCCTGACATATTGTTTGACTATGTTATATCGTTTGAATATTTATTATATATCGCACATGACATAAGGCGTTATTTATAAGTACTCATATGAGCAAATGACATAATGAGATTTTTTGCCTCATTGAGGTTAGGTATCATTTTGATGGTAAAATCTTTTTCACCAGCGGTTTGTATTCGTATATTGCCGAATTTTAATAATGTGCCGATAAATCCAATCGTTTCTATAGTCACATCTTGAACGCGGGCGAGTACAAATTCAGAAACTTCTCGCCTAAAAAGGCCCTTTTGTTCTATATCAATGATCCGCTGATCTGTAATAATCCATGCATCAAGCCAGTAATCGAGCCATTCTATAAAAAACATAAATAATAACATAAGCCACCAAATCATAGAGAAAAACAAAATAAGATGCCAAATATAATCAGGATTGATCACAGTAGCGAGCTCTGGTGCGAACACAAATCCAAGCAATGGCACCGTACCAATAACAAGTAACGCGACCATGCGACCAAAAAAGACAAACCAATGTCTGTGAATTGTCATCAATATTTTTTCTCCAGGATGTAAGGTAACCATTATCGTTTTATCAGTATGTCATCCCACGATATGTTGGTAAACGCCCAGATGGCGATCGCAAAAAGTATACAAGAGGCGACGATTATTATGATATTCATACGAATGGCTTTTTCATGAGACAGAGATAGCTCATTCTCTTGCCATGATGCTGTCCAAATGCCAAGTGCGTAGATTATGGCAAAAAGAGCAAAAGCAATTGTGGCTGTGATACTTATCATATATTAAATAATGTTGCTGGTGGCACTGCGCCCAAATGCTCGTATGCGCGCCGCGTTGCCATACGCCCTCTCTGTGTACGCTCTATAAATCCAAGTCGCATAAGATATGGCTCATGTATTTCTTCTAAAGTACTCACTTCTTCAGACGACGCGGCGGCAAGAGTGGCCACACCAACTGGTCCACCAGCAAATTTTTCTATTAATATCTCAAGTATACGCCTGTCTTCCGACGAAAGGCCAACAGCATCAATTTCTAGAAGTTCAAGCGCCATTCGTGCGATTTTATCTGTGATGATGCCGTCTCCGCGCACCTCTGCTACATCGCGACAGCGTTTGAGAAGGTGGTTCGCTACTCTAGGCGTAAAACGGCTTCGCTTCGCTATCTCTGAAAGCGCGTCTTCTTCTATCGCAATACCTAGTAGCTTCGCTGATCTGCGTAATATTTCTTTTAGGTCGTCTTCGGAATAAAACTCTAGACGAAATGTCCCACCAGAGAAGCGTGAGCGAAGTGGCGAGGAAAGGAGCGCTACTCGCGTGGTAGCTGCTATGAGCGTAAAAGATGGAAGATCGAGCTGTATTGTACGCGCGGCAGGTCCTTTACCGATTATGATATCAAGCGAGCGCGCCTCCATAGCTGGATAAAGGATCTCCTCGATTAGTTTATTGAGGCGATGTACCTCGTCTATAAAAAGGATATCTCCAGATGAAAGATTGGTGAGGATTGAGGCGAGATCTCCAACGCGCTCGATAGCCGGGCCAGATGTTATCTTCATTTGTGCTCCCATCTCGTTTTTGATTAGGTGGGCTAGAGTTGTTTTGCCAAGTCCAGCGGGGCCATAAAATAATAAATGCTCCAATGGTTCGCTGCGTTTTTTCGCCGCCTCTATTAAAATAGACAGATTCTCTTTGATAGAGCGCTGGCCTATATATTCGGCCCAGCGAGCTGGGCGCAGGGTGCTATCAAGCGAGCGATCTTCCAGCTTTTGATCAGGTATTGACATATGGTTATATTTTGGCTATAATAGTGTTTATTATACGTTAAGCGGAGCTTTCTCTTGAAAGTCTCCAGACAATTGAGGTTTACCTTATCTGGGCCTTCTTTTAGTACACGGACAGTCTGGTTCCCTTCCTCACAGTGCAGAATATAGCTTTATTATAGGCCATATTACGCTCTGCGAGGAGGGGTCGGCGCGATTGCTCCTCGAAGAGGCCTTCAGCCTATGGCACCCATGCCTTGGCACATTGTCTGGAGATTTTTGTGAGAAAGCTTTTTTATTTTTATATCAAACCAACGATGCGGTTGAGCTCGTCCCACGATGTGATCCCTTGCAAGAGTTTCAAAATACCGTCTTGCTCAAGAGTTACCATTCCTTGTTTGAGTGCCGCCTCTCGAACGATCGCTTCGGATGGGTTTTTCAGAATGAGCCGTTCCATATCATCATCTATCAAAAATGCCTCAAAGACAGCGAGGCGTCCTTTGTATCCAAGAAAATTGCATTCGCCACAGCTTCCTGGTGTATAGATATATGCATTGTCTAGAGGTGGGCGAGTGTATTTTTCTGGCAGAGTTTCTACAAGTTTTTTTATCGTTATCATTTGTTCGGGTGTCGCTGGCGTTTGTTTCTTACAATGCGGACATAAAATACGCACGAGTCGTTGAGCGATAGCAAGATTTATAGCCGGAGCGATTATGTTTGGTGGTACGCCAAGATCAATAAGGCGTGGGATCGTGCCAGGAGCGTTGTTAGTATGAAGTGTTGAGAATACGAGGTGGCCAGTGAGTGCCGCCTGCATGCCTATTTCAGCGGTCTCACGGTTTCTCATTTCACCTACAAGGACAATGTCAGGATCTTGGCGCACTATCGCTGAAAGTCCTGTCTCAAATGTATATCCAGCATCTTTATTTACTTGCGTTTGAGTTATGCCGGCAATATGATACTCAATCGGGTCTTCTATTGTGATGATTTTAACGCCAGGTTCATTGAGCTTTTTGATAAATGCATATAGCGTAGTCGTTTTACCAGATCCAGTAGGGCCAGTAGTTATTATCATGCCATTCGGTTTTTGTATCTCGCGTTCAATAAGCTCTAAAAGCACTGGATGAATCCCCAGATCTTCAAATGATGTTTCAATGGCGCGAGGATGCAAGATACGCATGACGATCGATTCGCCATATGGGCCTGGCAGTGTAGATACGCGAACTTCTACATCAGTATCTCCGTCTCGTATAGTAAAGCGGCCATCTTGCGATCTGTCATGAACATTGAGTTTTAGTTCGCAGATGAGCTTGATTCGCACCAATAGCATCTTGTGCATGTCATGCGAAAATCTTGCGATATCTTGCAATAGGCCGTCTAGGCGCACGCGCATATGCACCTCATTCTCGGCAGGTTCAATATGAATGTCAGAAACAATGAGCTCGAACGCCCCACCAAGTATATAGTCAAGCAAATCTGTAACGCGCTGGGTTTTTCCTTGTAAGATTGTGCCTCCGAGCATATGCTCAAAATCTTTTGTCGTCCGTATCTCTTTTCTAAATTCAGCGATTTTGTCTTTCGATATATCTATGATGTTCGTTAAGCTGACGCTCGCTGTGCCGGCTTCGTCATAACGATCCCACGCGTGCTTTAAGCTTCGTATTGATGCTAGAAAAAGCTGTGGCTGGTAGCCCTCACGGTGTAAGTCATTTACTATTTCTTTAACGGGATCAAGCGTAGGGTTTTTGACAGCAATCTGCAGTTTTTTGCCAGTTGACTGTACAATCGCAAGGCCAGCGGCTTGCGCGCGGTCTTTTGGTATTATCTTTAGTGCATCAAGATCAATAGAAGCACGCCCAAGATTTATATAGGGTATTTTATATTTTTTTGCGAGAATTTGAGCCAGACTTTCCTCTTCTTTCTGCTGGAGGATGTCTAGCTTTTCTTTTTGTTGTTCTTCGTCAAATGCCACGCTATTATTCTAGCGCACTTTTAACTCTCTGAGCAATTTGCGAGTTTCCATCTCTGCTTCAATAAAATTAGAAAATTGAGATAGCATCACATAGTTTGAGTGTTCTGGGGTTTTGCTGATGCGTATCGCAAATGCATCTACTATATTTGTATCATCAGATCTAAAAAACCCTTGGGTGCCACCGGCATCGTCATATTGCCAAAAAACAAGTGCGTGAGTTGGTAAAGATGCGATTGTAGCGTAAGTATTCATGAGATTTGGCAGTTCATCGGGCTTTGCGTTTGTTTTTGTGAAATCATCACGCGTGATAAACGACCAAAGAGTATTGGAATCGGCATCAATGCGTGAGCGTACCACTAGTCTGCCCAAAAGATTCGCCGATATATGTGAGAGTTTTGCTGGTGTATGCGCGCTGTGTATATTTGAATCTCCTTCTACCCAAATATGCCGTGCCGCCCCTTTGCGTGGCATATTCTCAATGGCTTTTTTTGCATCATGCTCTGATGAAAATCCAAGTGTTATAAAGAGGTCTGCTGGAGTTCTATGCTCTTTCCACGAAAGAGACTTTTCGTTAAACGCACCTTTATGCGAAAGATATATAGATAGAGTTGTATCGGTTTTTTCATAGCGAAGCTCGTCAATGGGTGACAGCGCCGTGTTTATATCAATAACAAATTCACGTTTACCACCCTGCGTACCAAATGTATCTCTCCATTCAAGTTCTTTTGTATCAGGCACGATCATTTCTATTTTTTGCGGAGCTATTTTTTGGATTTGTAATGCCGCCAAATAGTCTTTATCGTGCACGTTGTCTGGCAAGACAACAAGTACTGCGGATGCGCTTGTGATAGCTGTTTTTATATCGCTCATATTATTCTATTCCTAGCATAAAATAAGGGGTTTTTGGAGATATTGACAAATAGCATTTTTAGTAGTATAATTGCTTTATAGGCTGAATTGCTAGCTGGTGCATTTCGCTCCAGTAGAGATATGGAAGGTTATATGAAAAGGAAAGCTCTTTACATTATTTTTCTTCTGGCGGTTGTTCTTTCTCCGTTTATTGCGGAAGCGAGGTGCTATAAGTGGCACCCTTGCTGGCGTCAAAACGGCTATGACCGCACATACGGCGATGAATATAGTCGACCGCATCGGAATCGCGGATATGTCTATGGACGAGTATTCGTCCAGCAAGATGTCGTCCGTGAACCGGGTGTTATTGATTACGTCATCGCCCCGCCACTCGTTGTTCTTGATACTGTGTTCGGTATATTGTTCGGCCGGACAAAGGCAGTAGGGCCAGCGCGTGACAGGTTTGGAAACATCATCTGCAATGATGATGACAAAAACTGTCACAGGGAACGCGGGGTGGAGGCGGGGAGGCGTGACGCACGGTCAGAGGTCGCAGACGCGACGGAAGATCGTATGTATCGCGACGGGTACAACAGAGTCATTCGCGATGCAAATGACAATCCGCCAGAAGTAGAAGAATGAATCCCGTTGTTTGGGATTCCAAACCGAGAGCGACCGATCCCAACCATGGGATCGGTCGTTTTTGCTTTTATTCGCTTACTTGCTACGCTGTAGGCACGATGGAGCTTACACACACACTCAATAGTCCAAATAAAACACGCTCTTTCGGCAAGCTCTTTGGAAGTGAGATTCGTTCAGTCGCGCGTAACGGGCGTCACGCGCTTTGTCTTGCGTTGTCTGGCGAACTTGGCGCTGGTAAAACTTTTTTTACACAAAGTGTGGCAACAGGGTTAGGTATACGCGCGAGGTTACAATCGCCAACATTTGTGATTGCAAAACGCTATGCGCTCAAAAAATCTACATTTAAAAATTTGTGGCATTTTGATTTATATCGTATCAAGTCGCCAAAAGAACTTGATGCGATTGAGTTTAAAAAAATAATTTCGGATCCAAAAAATATAGTGGTGATTGAGTGGGCGGAGCGCGCAAAAAAAATATTGCCAAAAGATTCGGTATGGATTTTATTTAAGCACTTGTCGCCAAATGAGCGCGTAGTAAGATTCAAACATGGCTCGTGATATAAAAAAGCTTGTAATTTTAGACGCTCACGCGCTTATACATAGATCATTCCACGCGTTGCCATCGTTTGCCTCACCATCAGGAGAACCGCTCGGAGCCGTTTACGGTGTATCCGCGGTGCTCTTGAAATTAATTCGCGATCTTGCGCCGACTCATATAGTTGCCGCGTTCGATAGAGAGGAGCCTACATTTCGGCATATCGTGTATGAAAATTATAAGGGAACTAGATCTGAGACAAAGAGCGATTTGATCCCGCAGTTTGATAAGGTAAAAGAAGTCTTCCGCGCGTTCGGAATCCCGATATTAGAGGCGCCTGG
>CALRCC010000032.1 GCA_943354465.1 Candidatus Ryanbacteria bacterium | reverse complement strand
CCGTTAATAATAAAGGTACCGTGAGGAGTCATAAGAGGGAAATCTGCGAAAAAGATTTCCTGCGTTTTTATCTCGCCCGTCTTGCCGTTGGTAAGGCGAACTTTAACGCGAAATGGTGCCTCGTATGTTAAATTGTTGCGCTTTGCATGCTCAACTGAAAAGCTGGCACCTTCCAGAGTATAATCCAAAAACTCAATCTTAATCTGCTTGCCAGTAGTATCCTCCAGTGGAGAAAACTCATCTAACAACTCGCGCAGACCTTTATCTAAAAACCACTGATGCGACTTCACTTGAGCCTCGGCGAGATACGGAAGCGTAGCCAATGGCTCTTTGTAGCGCGAAAAATACTTTTTTTGCATGTGCGTTATAAGCTTTTTCTAATAAAAATGCGCACAAGACAACAAAAACCCATTTCCCTCATTTTCTTGGGGCTTATTATGTCTATGTGCTACGCGTTATAAGTGGATAACCACGATTTTCGATTGATAATTAACGCATCCAGCATCCACTCATATCATGAACTCATCCCTGTGGATAACTTTGGTCGTTTTAGCCTAATATTTACTATTATATGTATCTTTTATATCCTGTCAACCCCCCTTTTTGTTCTTCCAGCCCTCAATTGTGACAAGGAGTGGAGTAGCGATAAAAACTGATGAATATGTGCCGACAGCTATGCCGACAATAAGAGCCAACGCGAATGGTTGCGTTGCTTCCCCACCAAAGAAATAAACAGCGCTCAAAGCCAAAATTGTTGTTAATGATGTGTTGATAGATCGCACAATTGTCTCACGCAAACTGCGTTCTGCTATATCTGCGAATGATCCGCCAGATGATTTGCGCAAGTTCTCACGCAATCTGTCAAAAACAACGATTGTATCGTGTACGGAAAATCCGAGCACAGTCAGCAATGCAGATATATACAGAGAATCGATCTGATAACCAAGCAGTGCGAAAAGTCCAGTTGGGACTGCGAGATCATGGCCAAGTGCTACTACAGCGACAACGCCATAAATCCAGCTAGATACTGGCCGTGATACTTGGCGAAATGCGTAAGCGATAAAGCAAATAATTGCCAAAAGAGTAACCAAAATGGCAACAACCGCGTTGCGACGCAACTGTTTGCCTACAGTAGGGCCGTGGGAAACAAAGCCCTGTTCTATAAACTCGCCTTTTGATTTAAACGTGTTCAATATATTTTGATGGCCTGCTTCGTCTAAAAATCGCGTACGAAAGAAGACTCCGTTTTGACCCTTCTCTTCAAGCGCTATAATATCTATATCTTTACCGTCAAAACTCTTGCGCATATCATCCAAAGATGGGCGCGCGCCTACATAAACACCTTCTAGTACTGCGTCTCCAGTAAAATCTGGCCCAAAATTAAGGCCGTTTATCGCGAGCGCCAAAAGAGACGCTACTACAAGAATTATCGAGAAGCTATAGAAAAATGTTCTGTTGGCTATAATTTTCATAAATAATATTTAGTGCAATCGAAAACCACTACCGTATAAAAATGGTACACGGCCCGCCTCATATTTGCGACCGTGAGTTGCGCGCAAGAATGTTCTGGTAACTACAATTGCCGTAAACATAGAAACGATAATACCAAGCCCTAGAGTCAGCGCGAATCCTTTTACAGCGTCAGTGCCAAAATACCAAAGAATCAATGATGTAATCAAACTAGAAGTATTTGAATCTCGCACCGATGTCCACGCGCGGTTAAACCCTTCTTCAATCGCAGTCGTCAGCGTTCGGCCTCGGCGAAGTTCTTCTTTGAGGCGCTCAAAAATAAGAACATTTGCATCAACCGCCATGCCGATAGACAGAATAACACCGGCAATACCAGCGTTTGTAAGTGTCACGGGGATCACTTTAAAAATAGCGAGTGAAAGCGAGATGTAGATGCCAAGCGCGAATACTGCCAAAAGTCCTGGAAGGCGGTACCAAAGAATCATAAACAAGACTATGACGCCGAATCCTACAAGCCCAGCAAAGAAACTACGCGAAAGGGCTTCAGCGCCTCGTGATGGCTCTATTTGTTCTTGAGATATAAGCGCTATAGGCACTGGCAATGCGCCCGAATTAAGACGGCGCGCAAGAGTCAAAGCTTCATCGCGCGTAAAATTGCCTGTAATCTGCGCGCTTCCTCCTGTAATTTTTGCCTGCACGGTTGGCGCGCTTATCGGTATCCCGTCAAGAAAAATGGCTATCGGTTTGCCAATATTTTCTGCTGTCAGATTTTCAAAAATCTTGGAGCCATCGTCATCAAAAGTGATTGATATAGATGGAACGCCGGTAGTCTGATCAAACTCCATGGCGGCAGTTTTGAGATAACGGCCAGTAAGTTCTGTAGAATCCCACCCAGCAAGTGGATTTGATTCAAGCGTACTTGTCGCGACATCGGGATTTATTTTTTTGAATTCAAGATACGGAGTCTCGCCTATAAGGCGGATTGCAGTTGCCGTATCAAAGATACCGGCTAACTGTACAGACAAGCGATCTTCATCAACAGCGCGCTCTGTACGCACTACTGGTTCTGAAACTCCAAAAAAGTTTACGCGTCGCTCAATGACATCGCGTAGACCTTCAAGCGCTTCGCCTCTTTGCCCAGACTCAATCTGCGAAAGATCGGCACGATAAATAAGGTGAATACCACCTTTAAGATCAAGACCTAGGCGAAACGGCACATTGAGACTCTCTGGAATCCCCCAACGAGGGTATACAAAATATCCGGCGAGCATGCCAACTATCAAAAGTCCTAGTGCAAGAAATCTTACTTTCATAAAAATCTATACTGTGCTCTATTTATTTTTTTATCTCTATACCCATTGAGCGGGCGGTGCCGGCGACAATTTTCTTTGCCGCGTCTACGTCATTTGCGTTTAAATCTTCCATCTTCTTTTCTGCAATCTCGGTGAGCTGTGAATCTGATACTGTGCCAACTTTTGATTGAAGCGGTTTGCCAGATCCTTTCTCAACACCAGCCGCCTTACGGAGCATATCTGATGCTGGAGCGGTCTTAAACACCATCTCAAACGAGCGATCAGTAAATATAGTCACCTCAACTGGCACGATCTCGCCTAAGCGATCTGCCGTGCCTGAATTGAAACGGGAGACAAAATCACCAAGGTTAATACCATGTGGCCCAAGCGCAGTTCCTACAGGTGGAGCTGGCGTTGCCTTTGCTGCCTGAATCTGAAGTTTAATTTTTATTTTTATTTCTTTTGCCATAGTCGTTTGTGGGACAAGTCTACCTTATAATTTCTTGGTCTGCAACGGGTCTATCTCTACAGGCGTTTCGCGACCAAAGAGCGATATCAACACCTTGATCTTACCGCGATCTTCATCAACCTCTTCAACTTTGCCTTCCATTTCTTTAAACGGACCGTCAGTGATGCGCACATTGTCACCGCGTACAATATTTATCTTGTGGCGAGGTTCTGCCTCACCCATGCGAGAAAGCAACATATCAACCTCTGATTGATCAAGCGGAGACGGCACTACTCCTGCGCCAACGAAACCAGTAACGCGAGGTGTATTACGAACTACAAACCATGAATCGTCAGTAACTACCATATCAATCAACACATATCCTGGATAAATTTTTTCCTCAACAGTTTTGCGCTTGCCACCTTTAATCAAAATGCGCTTTTCGGTCGGCACAATAACGGCAAAGATTTTGTCTTCCATATCCATAGTTTCAACGCGCTGGCGCAAATTGCGCGCGACAGCGTCCTCATACCCAGAATAGGTATGTACAGCGTACCAGTTCCTGCCAAATTCTGATGTTTGTTTTGGCATAATAAAAAGTTCCTAGAATTAAAAAACGATTTGGCGCAAAAGTGCGGCGAATAAATAATCAAACGCTCCCAAAAATAGTGCTACACCTATAGACACAAAAATAACAATAAGTGTTGACTGAATTGCTTGCGCGCGGGTAGGCCAATTGACCTTATAGAGCTCTTGGCGAGTTTCCTTTATATAGTTCGAAAATCGGGTAAACATGATATTTTGAGATTTTTAAAAGGCCCGGAGGCCCTTACTTGATAACGATTTATATCTTTACAATATCACACACATAAAAAGAGCGCAAGCCCATACCTATGGTGTCGCCATAGGTATGGGTGGCATCAAACATCAATATTTTTGACGGATTTGGCGTGGGTTTGGATGAAGTGCTTGCGTGGGGCGACCTCGTCTCCCATCAAGATATCAAATACTTCATCTGCCGCCTCGCCATCATCAATAGTAACGCGCTTCATCATACGCCTAGCTGGATCCATAGTAGTCTCCCACAGCTGTTCTGGGTTCATCTCGCCCAAACCTTTGTAGCGCTGTATTATAATGCCCTTGAGCTTTGTCTCGCCCTCGGATATTTCGCCGTCTGGTTCTACATCAACGGTTTCTTCTGGCTCTTCTTTTGCGCCCTTGCCTAATTTTTCAGCTTTTAATTTTTGCATCTCTTTTACTGCACGATCTTTCTCGCTATCTGAATACGCGTAGCGCACTTCACGCCCCTGCTGTATACGATAGAGTGGTGGCTGGGCAATATAGATGAAGCCAGCGTCAATAAGCGGACGAAAATAACGATAGAAAAGAGTAAGCAAAAGCGTGCGAATATGTGCGCCGTCAACATCAGCGTCAGTCATAATAACTACTTTATGGTAGCGGAGTCTAGCGATATCAAACTCATCGGCAATCGCCGTCCCCAAAGCGATGACGAGATTTTTAATCTGCTCGGAACCTAACATTCTATCCAAACGCGCGCGCTCAACGTTTAGAATTTTTCCACGAAGAGGCAAGATCGCCTGCGTCCTGCGATCGCGCGCTTGTTTTGCAGAACCTCCAGCAGAGTCTCCCTCTACTATAAAAATCTCGGAATCTTCGGCGTTTTTTGATTGACAATCAGCGAGCTTGCCTGGCAATGTCATGCCATCAAGAGCGCCTTTTCGCATGATAGTTTCTTTGACAGCTTTTGCGGCTCTACGTGCTTTTGCCGCAAGCAAAACTTTGTCTAATATTACACGAGATTCCTGCGGATGCTCCTCAAGCCACGATGAGAACGCCTCGCCAAATACTTTTTCCACAGCTCCTCGTGCCTCTGGGTTACCAAGCTTTGCTTTGGTCTGACCCTCAAATTGTGTTTCTTTAATTTTTACTGACACAACTGCGGTCATACCCTCTCTTACATCGTCGCCAGTGAGATTGTCGTCGTCTTTGTTAAAATAATTGTTTTTCTTGCCATAGTCGTTTAGCACGCGTGTCAACGCTGTACGGAAACCAGTGATGTGCGTACCGCCCTCTGGCGTATTGATACAATTTGCGAACCCGAGTTCGCGAGTTGATAGGTCGTCAGCATACTGCAATGCCGACTCTACCATGACACCGTTTTCTTCTTTTGCGACATAAAAAATATCATCGTGTTTTTGTCCAAACCTACGATTGATGTGCTTGATATATGACTTTATCCCGCCCTCAAAATAAAACGCGTGAGCCCGCTCTTCGTCTTTTTCGCGCTCATCACGAATTATGATATGAATGCCATGGTTGAGATATGCTTGCTGTCGTATACGCTCTAGAATCTTGTCCCAGTGATACTCAATCTCTTTAAAGATTTCCGTGTCAGGCTCAAATGTAATGGCAGTGCCGGATCCGTCGCACTTGCCAACTTTTTTAACATCATATTTTGGTTTGCCTCGTACATATTCTTGAGTATATAAAAATCCATCTTTGCAAATTTCTGCCTTTAGCCAGCAAGATAAAGCATTGACTACAGACACACCAACTCCGTGTAGACCTCCTGCCACCTTGTACGCGTCTCCACCAAATTTGCCTCCAGCATGCAAAGTGGTAAGCACTGTTTCAAGCGCTGATTTTTTTGTTTGTTTGTGTATATCAACAGGGATACCTCTACCATCGTCAACAACGCGGACTTGATTTTTTGGCAATAAAACAATAGAAATATTTTTTGCATATCCTGCCATTGCTTCGTCAATGGAGTTATCAACGACCTCCCAAATAAGATGGTGAAGACCATCAATGCCTGTTGATCCTATATACATGCCTGGGCGCTTGCGTACAGGGTCGAGTCCTTCTAGTACAAAAATATCCTTGGCGCTATAGTCGCCGTTTGATTCTATATTTTTTTCTGATTTATTTTTTGCCATTCTATTGATTCATTTATCTTATAAGCGCGCCCAGAGCATCTTGTGT
>CALRCC010000031.1 GCA_943354465.1 Candidatus Ryanbacteria bacterium | reverse complement strand
GTGCGGAAACAGCCCTTCTTCCAATCCTGCGATGACGACCACATCAAATTCTAGGCCTTTTGCCGCGTGAGCCGTCAATAATACAACTTGTGAGTCCTTGTCTTCTACCTCTGTATCTTGCGTAGCCAAAGATGCCTCTGATAATAATCGCTCAATGCCTTCTGGCGATGGTATGGAGTCAAACTTTTTTGCCACACTCAACATTTCTTTAACATTTTCTTGCCTATCAACCTCCAATTTATTGCCTTTGTAGTATGCTTCAAACCCAGCGCGCTTGATCACGGTCGTAAGAGCTTCTGTGGCAGTGCGCGCGCCAACCGCTTTTTTTATATCTTCCATAATGGTGAGAAAAACATTTATTTTTTCCTCTTCTTTTTTAGTGAGAACGGCGCCAGCAAAATATTTTAGCATTAGCACTTTGCCAATACCGCGCGCGGGCGTATTGAGTATGCGTTTTTTGGAAATCAAATCATCTGGATTGAGCGCGAATTTAAGGTAACCGAGCACATCTTTGATCTCTTTGCGTTCATAAAACTTGACCCCTGCGATCAGTCTGTACGAGATTGCTTTACGCAAAAAGGCCTCTTCAATGGCGCGCGATTGCGCGTTTGTGCGAAATAGTACGGCTATTTGACCGGGTTTTATCCCGCGCGCGATAAGGGCAATCACATATTCTGCTATAAACATACCTTCTTGCTTTTCATTTTCAAGCACGCACAGGCCTATTTGCTCCCCTTCTGCTTTGGTTGGGCGTAATGTTTTCTCTTTGCGCTCTGTATTGTTGATGATAATAGCGTTGGCGGCTTCCAAAATCGCTTTTGTAGAGCGGTAATTATTTTCAAGTGTGATTATATGCGTGCCTTGCCAATCAAGCTCAAATTGCAATATATTTCTCCAGTCAGCTCCGCGCCATGAATAGATAGCTTGGTCAATATCGCCAACCACAGCGATATTGCGATGACGCGCGGCGAGCATGCGCGAAAGGATATATTGAGCTTTGTTCGTATCTTGGTACTCGTCTATATGAATATAGTGCCATCTGTCTTCGTAATACGCGCGTATTTCATCAAAAGACTGCAACAGCATTACAGTCTTCATAAGTAAATCGTCAAAATCAAGCCCTTTGACCTTCATTAGCCGTGCTTCATAGGCGACATATAGCTTGCGTAGCGTTCTTTGAAACGGACTATTGTCGGTTGTTTGGGCGAATGTTGACGCATCTATCATCTCGTTTTTTAGACTTGATATGGCATTTTTTATGCGTGGCGGAGTATATATATCAGGATCAAGCTCAAACTCTACTATCAGGTCTTTGAGGATTTGTCGCGTATCTTCTTCGTCAAGAATTGTGAAATATCGCGGTACGCCTATAGCTCGTCCATGGTTTTTTAAAATATAGACGCCTAGAGAATGAAATGTGCCTACAAACGGCTCTTTCCCGCTGTGTACTGTGATATGCTCGCGAGCCAAAAGCGCGTAAATACGCTCACGCATCTCGCCTGCCGCTTTGTTTGTAAAAGTGACAGCCAAAACTTTTTCAGCTGGAGTCCCAGATTGGATTATGTGGGCTATACGATGAGCTACTGTCTTGGTCTTACCGGATCCGGCGCCAGCGATAATCAATAGAGGGCCATTTGTTGACAAAACAGCTTCTTTCTGGTGTTCGTTGAGGCCATCTGTGATAGTCATTGGTTGAGTATATCTCATTGGCAAGTCCTTGAGTAAATGATCAAAATAGGGTAAAATAATAAAGTCAGCCTTGCTCAAAGATCCGATGATTTATGTAGATTCGCATACATAGAAATCGCTATTTTTTTAATTTAGAACAACTATGAATCCACTCTCACGTAAGCTTTTTGTTCTCGTGGTAGCGACTATCATCGCCGCGCCTATTCCTGTATTTGCGTTTAGCTTAGGAGATTTTTTCAAAAATTTTTTTGGAGTTTCAAATGCTGATGAGATCCCTCGTGAACAATTAGAGCCGATATCAGATACAGCACAAAAGCCATTTCCATTTTTGTCATCTGAATCGCCAGTGAATCCAAATCAAATTGATACGCAGATTGTTGGTGATACTGCCATCGCGGCATCAGTAGGACCAATGGGCAATGTGGCGGAAGCAGTTGAGAGTAGCATCTCATATAAAATTTCTACATATACTGTGCGCAGAGGTGATACGCTCGCGCTTATCGCGAAAACATTTGATGTATCAGAGCAGACAATTCGCTGGGCAAATAATATTTCTAAAGGCAGTAAAATCAAAGAAGGAGAGGTGCTTGTAATTTTGCCAGTGTCTGGCGTAAAACATACCATAAAAAATGGTGAGACGATCGCATCAATCGCCAAAAAATATGGGGGCGACCCAGACGACATCATAGACTTCAATGACTTGGATCCAAAAGGTGCGCTTGAAGTTGGCGCGATTGTTCTCGTGCCTGACGGTGAAGTCACAGAGATATCAGCGCCGTCATCAGCGCCTTCGCGAACCGCAATCGTTCGAGGTAGTGGCCCTGAAATTGTTGGTTATTATTTGCGTCCTTTCGCTGGCGGTACGCGCACGCGTGGTATCCACGGATATAACGGCGTTGATATCGCAGCTCCGCGTGGCACGCAGATACGCGCGTCAGCTGCTGGTACAGTGATCATCGCGCGAGGCGCCGGTTGGAACGGCGGATACGGAAATTATATTGTTATCGCACATGCCAATGGTACGCAGACACTCTACGCACACATGAGCGCCATCCGTGTTTCTGTAGGACAGTCAGTTGGACAGGGTCAAGATTTGGGCGCGGTGGGGTCAACTGGCAAATCAACTGGCAATCATATCCACTTTGAAATTCGCGGTGCCAAAAATCCTTTCTAGAAATATTTAGTTAAAATAAAAAAACTCCCACGCAGTTGCGAGGGAGTTTTTTTATTCATTAAAACTTTAGAGAAACCAATAACTTGTCTAACAGATGATCTGAACAGCCAATCGAAAAAAATCTTGCTGGATATGTCTGAGTAAATTATTGGCTTTTCTAAAGCCCATTTAGTATACACAGTATAGCACCTCTACATCTATTTGTCAATACTAGCTCTAAAACAAATCTTTTTTGGGGCGGTATACAATTTACTTCTGTACAATTTCCAAAAACTCTTTCTTGCTAATATTTGCAAGTTTTAAAATACCACTGAGCGTACCTTGCGCGAGTTCAGCGTGAAGAGGGATTATAGTGGTAAACGCTTTCCCACTAACTACACGACGCAACTTTACATGGTCGCCGCGCGTTGAGATATAGTCAAAACCAAAATATTTTTCTAGGATATGAACAATGGTTTTACCTGAAAATGTTTTAGACACGAACCTCGAGTGTTGTAAGAAATGGTGCACTTGAGAACTCTTCTCTCAAAGCTCTTTTTGTTTCAGGACTATCTTCAAGATAGAGTTCCACCGCTTCTTTGATGTTCTTTTTTGCAGTTTCGACAGTCTTTCCCTGGCTTACTACGCCCAAAAAAGGCGCTTCAGCGACGAACCACTTGCCTTCCTTGCGTATGACAATTGGAAGAGTTTGAGTCATAAGCATTGTATATCATGATAACGCCATAAGAGGCAAATACTGCTAGCTCTAAAACAAATCTTTTTTGGGGCGGTACTGTAATGCTTCTAATAAATGTTCTTTTTTTATATTTTTTGATGTGGCAAGATCCGCTATTGTTCGCGAGACTTTTAGTACGCGATGATACGCGCGCGCTGATAAGTCCAATCGTTTTGTCGCAGTTTCTAAAAGTTTTTTTTCTGTATCGCCAAGTGCACAGTATGTTTTTATATCGCGTAGAGCCATCTCGCTATTAACAGCATATCGCGCGTTACCAAATCGTTCGTTCTGTACTTCGCGCGCCAATGTTACTCGCTCTCTGACAGTTTGAGACGATTCTCCCGTCTCAATATCAGAAGATAATTTATCGTATGCTACTTGTGGCATTTCAAGCCACATATCTATGCGATCAATGATCGGTCCTGAAAGTCTGCGCGCGTAGCGTTCAAGCGCGGAGTTATTACAAATACAAATTTTTGTAGAGCCCTTGTTTCCACACGGACATGGATTCATAGCGGCGACTAACATTATATGCGCCGGAAATATCATAGAGCCCTTTGCGCGTGAAATAGATATAGTGCGATCTTCTAGAGGTTGTCGCAATGTTTCAATTACTTTTCTATCAAATTCAGGAAACTCATCAAGAAATAAAACTCCTCTGTGCGCCAAAGTTACCTCTCCAGGTCTCGGTATAGTACCGCCTCCCACTAGTGAAACATACGAAGATGTATGATGCGGACTACGAAATGGCCGTTCGTTTATGATGCCCTCACGCAAAATACCGGCGGCACTATGTATCGCAGTTATATCAAGCGCTTCATTAAATGAGAGAGGCGGAAGTACTGACGCAAGAGCTCTCGCGAGCAAAGTTTTACCAGTGCCTGGTGGGCCTATTAATGCTACATGATGATTACCAGCCGCCGCTATCTCAAGCCCGCGTTTAGCAAAGTCTTGTCCTTTTATGTCACGCAGATCAAGCCCAACGTTCTCTGATTTTGGCAAAAATAATTTTTGCTTGATCGGTGTTATTATTTTTTCTCCTGATAAATGTTTAGTTAAATCTGAAAAATGTTTTATAGAAAAAATATTAATACCGTCAACAAGCGACGCTTCATCGCTGTTGCCTTCTGGTATATATGCTTCGAGAAAATTGTTTTCACGCGCCAATAACAGTAGTGAAATAATCCCGCGTACACGTCGCGTTGAGCCATCAAGCGCCAGTTCTCCTACAAAAAATTTTTTGTCAGTAAAAAATTTCAGCTGGCCAGACTCAACCAAATAGGCAAGAGCAATCGGTACATCAAAAAAAGCGCCCTCCTTTGGCAGATCGGCTGGCGCTAAATTTATAGTGATACGATTATTTTTTTTCTGCGGAGGACGAAATCCAGAATTTTTTATAGCAGCGGAAACTCGCTCTCGCGCCTCTTCCACTGCTTTGTCAGGTAGGCCTACTATTGATAAGCGGTGAAGCCCAGGGACCATATCAATCTCAACTTCAATCTGGAATCCTTTTAATCCTACAATTTGTCCCGAGTGAATTTTTGTCGCCACAATTTATTGAGAATGTTTGATGCAGGTTTTCGCGGCAGGGTTTGCTTCAAGTCGTGCCTCGTCTATGTACTCACCTCCTACTGTACACTTGCCAAAATCACCGGTTGGTATGCGATCAAGTGCCGCATCAATCTCGCGCAATTTTTCTTCAAGCGCAACCTCCACTCCAAGCGCATTATCAAATTCTTCTACTTCATCAGCCATATCATTGCGATCTGACGGATCTACATTTAGATCAGGATATGATGGTTCCCAATCGCCAGGTATCTTAGGATTTTTTGTACCGACCGATGATAATGTCTCTTCAATCTGCTGTTTTTCTTCGCGAAGAAGTTTTTCAAATTTTGCTGTATTCATATTTTATAGTTTATCACCGTACCACTAGTCGTTCAATCGTTGCTTTTAGAGATCGCTCTGACGACGCTATAATCAAGTATTCTTTACCAGCGATACTATAGCCAACAATATGGCGAGAAGCATCGCCGTAGTTGCCAACGCGCGCGTCAGTGTTGCGTATAATAATATCGCGAAATTCAACGATACCAGGATCACGCTCGCGCAAGACTGGAATAAATTGTCTCATCAGTGTTTGCTCCCATGAAAACATTACTCCTCGTACAGTGCTTTCATTTTTTATTTTAAAAATAAAAACAAGATCACTTCCATAATAATACGCGTTCCACTCGCCAGTTAAGTTTGTATAAAAATCGCCAGATGGCGGAGATATGCCAAGCGTTTCCAAAAATTCTTTTGGACTTGTGAGCGAATATTTTTTGCTTGCGTCTGCGTCGAGTACTGGAAGATATACAAATGTATTGTCAGCGTTTTGTCTGCCAAAGCGCTCAAGTTCCTGAAAAAGTTCTGTGCGATCGCCTTCGCGAAATTTTATGATGGACGTTACTTGCGGGTTTATGATCGGCCTTACGTAATCAGGATCTTTAATTTTGTCGTCTCCGGGTATAGTGTTTGAATTTTTGAGTATGAAAAAATAATAATAGCCACTGCCACTAGCAACCAATAACAGCATGATAAAAAGAAAAACACCTAGAACGCGGGTGGCGGTATTTTGGCGAGGAGCATTTGTCGGTCGCGCCAGTTGATAATTTCCTTCGCGAATAGATTTTTGTTGTTGCGCATAAATATCAGCAAACGACACTTGGTCGCGCTGTAGTAATTGCTCCGCATCACCCTTCATGGTGCGGATCAGCGAATCTCTCCGTACTTGATTCGGAGGCATAGTTTTTTAAAAAAATTATT
>CALRCC010000030.1 GCA_943354465.1 Candidatus Ryanbacteria bacterium | reverse complement strand
TTACTATACCCAATGCCATTTTGCTCCTCGACCAAAGGAACACGGCACGGGTTTCCGTTGTCAGTGTTTGTGATAATAGGGCCCTTTTAACTACCCAGCCCCACCACTATGCCCTTAAAGACACAGTGGTGGAGCCGGGATCAGCGAAGCATGGCCCGAGCTCTGCTGATTTTTAATAGCAAAGAAGAATTCTAAAGTTCGGGATATCCCGAATCCATCAATATATAATTTTCAAAGTTCTGTCAGTCAGGAAAGGTCCGTCGTTTCGCCCTGAAAGGTACCGAGGGGATTGCCCCAAACACCTTTCAAGAAGAAACACTGCAAATGCATTAAATAAGCCAAAAAATGGCTCATTTATAAATAACTCAATAAAGTTGGAACATCACTAGCATTAGTATATTACAAGATAGAGTACTCTTACAATTGGAAATGTTGTGGATAAGCACAAAACATGTGCATATCAAGAGCATCAATCTATGAAAAGAGTATATGATTTTATGTCACTGATGTCAAGAAAAATTGGCCTAAAAAATTAAAACGCTACGGACGCATTTTTTGTTACTATAAATCAAGCATTTCTATCGGACATATTGGACATACTTTTTGTGTCCGATAGAAATATGTTGTATATAAAGGGATTAAGGGGCTATATATTTTGTACGAAATATCGCCTCCATCTGCGTTCGCCCTCTGATTTTATAGAGCCAGCCAATGCCAATTCACTCAAATCTCGCTGTATCGTTTTGTCGCTTATTTTGCCCTCAAAAAATGCCACGATATCACCCGCACTAATACCGCCGTTCATAGTGCCTAAATGCTCTAAAATCTTCTTTTGTCGATCTGATGGTTGAATGGTATCTCTGTGTACACGGGTGGGTACAGATTTTTTTTCTTGTGAAATTTCTTTTTTTTGTTCAACGAATACTTCTTCCCCTCTTCGGAAAATGCTAGATTCAATGTGTCTATACTCACGGATAAGCACCTCAAAATTGACGCGAGAAATATATGATATTGACGCGGCAAGTTCCAAGAGCCGTATAAGCTCCGCAAAAAGAATCGCCATCGTCTTTGACCGCGCCTCTTCTTCTGGTATTGAGAGTAGCTCTGGATTTTTGAGCGCGGACTGCGAAAGGCTCAAAGATGACTTGCGAAGCGCCCATTTGAGCGGTTCTTCGTCAGCCATGCGATCGGTCACGCGGTAAAGTGCGGCCGTCAGTCGCTCAATTGGGCTAGTATCCATGCCGTCATACTATGAACAAACGACCCCTCCGGTCAAGGGAGGGGTCGTTTGTTTTTTTATTTTTGCTTATTTAGTAGAGAGTGCCTGATCAATCATTGCTTTGACTGACGGATACGGTAGAGCGCCATTTATCGGTATAGACTTGCCATCTTTTGTAATGATAAGACTGTATGGCGTACCCTGCGCGCCTGCTGCTGCGGCATCCTTCATCTGCTCATCAATTTTTTTGGCAAATTCACCTCCAGATAAGCACGCTTCAAACGCGCCTCGATCAAGCCCCAAGTCTTGCGCGATCTGCGGAAGTTTAGCTAGATCAAGACCATCATTGGAAGGAGTTACTTCAAAAATCTTGTCAATATAACGCCAAAAGGCATCATTGCCACCAAGCTTTGCAGCGCACTCTGTCGCCTCTGCTTCTTTGCGAGCTTTTGCGTGTATTTGATCAAGGGGCAAGTGGCGATACACCCACGCTACCTTGCCATCATTGCCATATTCACTCATAACCTGAATCATGGTTTTGTGAAAAGTTTTACAAAATGGACACTCAAGATCAGAGTATTCAATAATCTTTACTTGGGCGTCTGGGTTACCACGAACATGGTCCTCGCCTGTTATCTCTTTTGCGCCGAACACACCAGCGACAGCCGCGGCACCAGCTTTATTGTCTCCGGACGGTGCGCCTGCTGTTGGGCCTTGACTATATATAGCAAAAGCAACCAACGCTCCTGCCGCTACTACTGCAAAAGGCACTGCGAAACTCTGCGACTTACCAGTATCTTGCGATGATGATGTAGGTTCTTGTGTATCCATATGGGCTTATTATAGAGATCGCATATTAAAACGCAACCTCGGCCTTCTGGGTTTTATTTCTTTTTAATCTTATCTTTATATGCTCTGACTGCTGAATTGTCGCCATGTGACAGCTTGATATATGACGGAATATCAAAAACCTCAATTCTTGCATCAAGAAAATCAGAAAATACCATACGCGATCCGTCTGAAGATATGTCGAGTGCGGTTGGCTGATTGCCAGCCACAACGGCATCGAGCATTCGTCCGCTAAGCGCATCAAATGATAAAACGGTGCCCCACTCTGGTCCTGGCACATAGTAATTTGTAGTAGAAAAATTCTTGCCTCTGCATGATACAAAAATAATTTTTTTATCAGGGCTCAATGCGATCGTATTTGGATTAATATCGGTTGACACAAACTCTGTAAATGAATCATCAGCAAGAGAAACCTTCCATATCATATTTCTTCCCATATCAGATATAAAAAGCGACTCACTGGCCTCATCTGCAACGATATGCCGAAGAGCTCCACCGCTCGTAAAAATAATCTTGCGCTTTAAAGTTTCTAATGAGATCTTCTCAAGATCGCCATTTTCAAATCCTGCTATATAAAGATATTTTCCATCACGCGTGGCATAAATGCCTCTTGGCGTACGCACGGTCTTTATCTTGCGTACAAGACTGCCTGAAGCTATGTCAATCTCTGAAATGTCGTCACCAAGCCAATTTGAGGCAAAAAGTGTAGCGCCATCAGCCGATAACGCTAGAGCTTTCGTCCACACTCCATTTGCGCTAAATATACGAAGAATTTTTTTAGTTTGTTGGTCTATCTCAAAAATACGCCCAGTTTCCATCTGACTAACATATGCTTTTTTGCCATTTTCGGAAAAAATAATCTCAACGCCACCTCCACCATCTAACGCGATCTTTTTAACTAGCGCGCCTGTTTTCGCATCAAAAACGCTAACGCCAGCTTTTGCGCTCAACAGATGTGTAGCCCATATCTCGCTATCATCGTGGCTAAGTGCGATCCCCTTAACAGACGGCGCGCTATTGATATCAAACGCGTGTCGTGCACGAGAATCTCGCGCTATAAATCTGGCAGTATTTGCGGCTAAATATTGACTATCAATAACAGGTCCGAGCTTATAAAACGAATTTAAAATCGCTAAAAGAGCAGTACTAGCTACAAAGCATATAAGAAACCAATATCTCAACATGACATTACTCTAATATATGCGCACGACAACCGCAAAAATATTGGGTCATGGGGACTTCTCTATGTTCCGGGTCAGGGACTCGAACCCCAATTCCATGCTCCAGAGGCATGTGTCCTACCATTAGACGAACCCGGAAAGTACCTTTGGCGGATTATATCTTAAGATACCGTCTGGTGGCAACAAAACTTGAGAATACGCCGATAGTGATACCGGCCATAAAAAGTGTGAAGAAAAATAGAAAAAGATTTTGCGTATAGAACGAAAATAGATCAACTCCTCCAAAAAAATCTTTTACGCGCGGACCCACCCATAATGTCGCTGGCCAAAAAATCAACATTGATATGACTGAAGATAAAAAACCGTGTATTACGCCCTCTACTAAAAACGGCCCACGCACATACCAAGTAGACGCGCCGACAAGACGCATGATACTGATCTCTTCTCGCGAAGTATATATGGCAAGTCGGATAGTGTTAAACGCAACCAAAAATGCTATAAATCCGAGCACCGACGTAACCCCTAATCCAACGCTATAAGTAAACGAGATGACCGACTCAATACGCTTGAAAAGCGCTTCATTTTTACGATAATCAATCTTGTCAAAAGAATCAAAGCCACCATTTTCTAAAAACCGCGCGATTGGTTCATAGTTTTGCTGATCGGTGGCACGAATACGCAGGATTGCTCTCAGAGGGTTTTCTTCCAATTCATCAAGAGCGCTGGATATCAATGCATTGTCTTTATGACGCCCCTTGAAAAGAGCCAATGCCTCGTCTTGAGATACATATGTCACCTCGCGTACTTCTGGGAGTTGCCGTAAGCGCTCTTGTACGCGAAGAATCTCGACTTCTGACGTATCTTGCTTGAAATACGCGCTGACATCTACCTTTTCTTTGATCTCCGCTAATGTCGCATCAAGCAAAACTTGAAACATAATCAACGAGCCAATCATCAATATCGCAAGCACCATAACTAAAACGGTCGCGACAGATACCATGCCGTTGCGCCAAAAACTCATTAATGCGTTACGAATGACTCGCTTAAAACTTGTACTCATCATAATCAAAGTATATAACGGCCGCGCTTTTCATCGCGAACGACTTTGCCATCTTCAAGTGTGATGACTCGCTTGCCGATTGTGTCAATAATATCTTTGTCATGTGTAGCCAAAATAACTGTCGTACCAAGTTCGTTGATTTTACCCAATAAACGAATTATCTCCCATGTATTGAGAGGGTCAAGATTGCCAGTCGGCTCGTCTGCTATGACCACCTCTGGACGATTGACAAGAGCACGTGCGATGGCAACTCGCTGTTGTTGGCCACCAGAAAGCTCATGTGGGAAAAAATCCATCTTGTCGGAGAGTCCGACCAAATCAAGTATATGCGGTACATCAGATGCTATCTCATCGTCTTCCTTGCCAGCCGCCTCGAGGGCGAAAGCTACATTTTCATACGCCGTTTTTTGTGGAAGCAAACGAAAATCCTGAAACACGGTACCAATTTTTCTGCGAACAAATGGTATCTCCGAACGCGAAAGGTTGTGAACATCCAACGATTGAAAATATACAGTACCAGCTGATGGACGCTCTTCTGCCAACAAAAGCTTGATGAGCGTTGATTTGCCTGAGCCAGACTGACCAACGACAGAAACAAACTCTTGTGGCTCTACTGTAAACGAAACATCCTCGACTGCTACCGAGTTGCCACTATAAATTTTTGATACATTATCGAAGTAAATCATGCTCTATAAACAAATCCAGATCGCCGTCCAGCACAGAGTCTACTTGTGAAGATTCTGCCCCAGTGCGATGATCTTTAACCATCTGATACGGATGCACAACATAAGAGCGGATCTGACTGCCCCACTCAATTTTTGTTGATACATCTCCCTTGAGCCCGGCTATCTCTTTGCGGCGCGACTCTTCTTTTATTGTATACAATTTTGCACGCAAAATCGATAGTGCGATATCGCGGTTTGCCGACTGACTTCGTTCTGAATCCACATGCACCTGAATACCTGATGGTATATGTGCGATACGCACAGCCGTTGATCGCTTGTTTACATTTTGTCCGCCAGGGCCTGACGAGCGCGCAAATGAAATATCAATGTCGTCTTCACGAATTTCAATATCAGCAGTCTTTGGTAAAATCGGCAATACTTCCAAATAGGCAAAGCTTGTATGTCGCAATTTTTTCGAAGAAAAGGGTGAGATACGCACAAGACGATGTACGCCCATCTCGCCACGCAATAACCCATATGCAAACGCCCCCTCAACACGGAAGGTCGCGTTTTTGATACCATCATGTTCATTTTTGTGGAGATGCAACACCGTAACCGTCCAGCCCTTTTGCTCGGCAAAACGCGTATACATACGAAACATAATCCTCGCCCAATCCTCGGCGTCTTGACCCCCTGCTCCAGCGATCACTGATAAAATCGCGCCAGCTTTATCATGAGCGCCAGAAAGAAGCACTGCGCGTTGAGCTTTTTCAAATTTACGCTCAAGTTCGGCGACATCAGTTGAAAAATCTTTTTCCTCGCCAGCCATTTCATCAAGTTCTGCGAGCGCGCCTATATCACCCATCAGATCTTCCCAATCTTTAATCTCGCCCTTGAGCGCACTAATATACGCTCCTACCTCACGGGCATGCTCTCGGTCTTCCCAAAATTTTTCATGTTGAGATTCTACTTCAAGTTTGAGTAGCTCTTCTTTTTTTGCGCGGATGTCAAAGACGGTCCGCCGTTTCGCGGACCTTGTTGCGCAATGCATCTATGCGTTTTGCTACATCACTCACGCCAAAAGCATAGCACGAAGAACCCCCTCACGCTATACTGCTCGCATGAATATATGCATGCGACGAATTATCTTTATTGTCGGGATTATACTCCTTGCCAGCACTTTTCATATTGCACTAACGCCGCGTATACCGGACGCTGATAGCTTGTATCACATCCGCCACGCATGGCTCTACGGTACACAAGGTCTTACGACGCATACATTTCCGTGGATGCATTTCTCTGTTATTAACACGAGTAACTCAGATCTCTGGTACGGATTTCATCTTCTCCTCGTACCATTTACTTACGTACAAGATCTCTTATGGGGACTTGAGCTAGCGGGCATCTTTCTGACATCGCTCTTGCTCTTAACATTTGGCTTCGTGCTCGAACGTCATCGCATGCGACTTCCCTACCTCTGGCCTTTCGTACTTTTCCTTGTCATTCCCAACGTACTCTTTTACTTCCTCATGGTGCGCCCTCACATTCTTTCGCTT
>CALRCC010000029.1 GCA_943354465.1 Candidatus Ryanbacteria bacterium | reverse complement strand
GGATAAAGATTTTCATTTGCCAAAAATATTTTTGATATTGTATCACCTTTCTGAACGGATTTTTTGGCTTCAACAAGCGTGCCCGCATACAAGTGATTTTGCACAACGCGCGCGGTAATCTCTAGCGCCTCCATCACCTGCACGCCAGCTGACAACAATGCCGATAGCGTGCGGGACACGCGCGCGGCGTTAAATTTTTTGGCGAGTGCGCCGATAATCGGCAAGCGTATGACGACATTGTCAGCAAAGTGTTTGCCAATCGTAGTACGAAAAAATGCGATGATGCCCGCTACAAACGCGATAAAGCCGAAGATGACAAGTATAAAATTGGCGACAAAAAAATCAGAAAAGCTAATGATAAATTGCGTTGATGCTGGTAGCTCCACATCAAGCTCTTTAAATACTGATGACAATGTAGGCACCACATAAATAATCATCAGCGTGCCGATCAGCAACATCGCCGCCAAAATAATAGACGGGTACATCATGGCGCCTCGTACTTTGCGTATCAAATCATAATCCGCTTGCATCTGGCTGGCTATGACGGCGAGAGACTCTTTGAGCTTGCCAGACTTTTCGCCAGCCTCAACCATAGCTATATACAATGACGGAAATACCTTGGGATGCCTGCCCAATGATTCAGAAAATGTCTTGCCCTGCCTGACCTGATCTTCAACATCTAAAACAATCGCCTTAAATTTTGGATTGTGCGATTCGCGCGAGAGAGCATCGAGCGCGCGCGTCAGTGAAAGGCCAGCGCCTATCATAACGCCCAAGTTTTTTGAAAAAATAATTTTTTCTGAAAGGGCAACCTTGCGCGAGAACACGCTAAAATTAAAAGAAATATTTTTCTTGCCTGCGACCTGTGTGCCTGCCGTGACAGAAAGCTCGTGCGCCTCTACCAGCAATAGTCCGTCAATGCGCAATACGCGCGCGAGCTCAAAGCTACTACTTGCATCATGAAATCCAAGCTGTTCGGTTCCTGATTTGTCACGCGCACGAAACTGAAATCTTGCCATTGATTATTCTTGAGTCACTCGCAATACTTCTTCGACCGTTGTGATGCCTTGCGTTGATTTAAAAATACCGTCTTCGAGCATACTCATCATACCTGACTTGCGCGCCATAGTATCAAGCTCGCCAGCGCTGACACCTTTGATCACCATCTCGCGCATCACGGGCGTCACCACCATAACCTCATGCACGCCAATACGACCCTGATAACCATCTGGCGCTTCTGGCGAGGGAACTGGTTTATAAAACGGCACTTCTTCCATAGTCGCATTTGGAGGAACTATCTTTTCATCGCGCAAAAATTTGAGCATACGATCAAGATCTACCAATTTGCCTAGCTGGGCTACTTGATCTTTGTTCATATGATATTCTTCTCTTGATTTGTAAAGAGTACGCACCAATCGTTGAGCGACGATCACATTGACTGTAGACGCGATTAAAAACGGCTCTACGCCAAGATCAATAAGACGCGGAAGCGCGCCTGCCGCTGAATTTGTATGCAATGTTGAAAGTACAAGATGCCCTGTGAGCGCAGCATTGATAGCAAGGCCAGCTGTCTCTGAATCGCGGATTTCACCTATCATCAAAATATCGGGGTCTTGGCGCAAAAGACTGCGTAAACCGTTTGCAAATGAAAACCCGATGTCAGGGCGCACCTGCGTCTGATTGATACGGGGCATACGATATTCAATAGGATCTTCAATAGTAGAAATATTTACATCGGGAGTATTGACCAAATCCATCAAAGTATAAAGAGTCGTAGTCTTACCTGAACCAGTAGGACCTGTCGCCAAGATCATACCGACTGATTTTTTTATATTTTGATGCAAAAGCTCAAGACTTTCTCCATGGAAACCAAGCGATTCAAGCGTAAACGAGTGCGTGTTTTCAGGCAAAAGACGCATAACTACTTTTTCGCCATCATAAACCGGAAGTATAGATACACGAGTTGAGAACTTGTATTCAGGAGACTCGATCTTAAAACGGCCATCTTGCGGAAGACGCTTTTCATCGAGCTTTAGGCTGGATAGCACCTTGATTCTAGCTATAACGGCTGATGCTATTTTTTTGGGTAATACCATCGCATCGCGCAATATTCCGTCTATGCGATAACGCACCACAAGCTCGCGTTCAAGAGGCTCGATGTGAATATCTGACGCTTTTTGTAAAATGGCGTGGCGAATGAGAGTGTCTACTATCTTGATGATTGGCAATTCTTGCGCCACCTTTTGAAGGTCTTCTCCTGTATCGCCCGCCTCTCCTGTAGACGCGGCACTGGTTGTAAATCCGCCAGACTCGCCTTTGATGATCTCGCCAAACTCCGCTTCAAGACTCTTTTGGTATAGCGCCAAAAGATATTTCATTGAGCCCTCATTGGTCATGCGTGGCTTGATGATGAGTCCTGTTTTTTTGTGCATGAACTCAATAGTTTCCAAATCTTCAGGGTCAAGCATCGCCACCTCCAGATCTTTCGCAGTTTTTTTGTACGCGACTACATTGTGCGCGCGCGCGATTGGCTCTGGCACCATCTGCAACACAGATGGATCAATATTTTCACCCTCAAGACTTACAAATGGAATACCGAGTATATGCCCGTATACTCGCTCAATATCTTTTTGAATAATTTTTCCTTGGGCTACCAAGACATCCCCGGGGCGCAAGCCTTGCTCACTGGCCTTTTTAATGGCCGTGTCAATATCTTTTTCGGAGATAAGCCCCGAATCAAGCAGAAACGCCTTGAGTTGCCCTGGGTCAATCTTCATTCTTTAAAAATATTTATCCGAGGATATCTTTTACCTTTGCAAGAACTTCTTTGAGAGCATAATTCGCCTTGATCAAATATCCGCGCGCGCCAAGCTCAATCGCCTTCATAACTTCAGTGCTTTCTTCAAGATTGGTCAACACCAATACTGGAATATTTTTGAGACTATCGTCTGCCTTTATATCTTGCAATACCTCAAAGCCGTGCTTTTTAGGCAAGATAAGATCAAGTAAAATCATATCTGGGATTTTTTCTTTTGCGAGCTTTATGCCTTCTTCGCCATCAAACGCCTGCGATACTTCGTATCCTTCAGCGGTGAATGTTTTCTGAAGCGCGTCTTGGAGAGCTGCCTCGTCTTCAATAATAAGAAGTTTTTTCATACTATATATTTTTATTTTTTGTAATTATTTTTTCTGGACTGTCGTTCCGCTATCTACAAGCGGAAATGTATACCAGAATGTCGACCCTTTGCCTTCCATAGAGGCAAACCCTACACTGCCACCCATAGCCACTATCAATGATTTTACCAGATATAAGCCGAGACCAGTACCTTCTGCTCTGACCAACAGTGCGTTTTCTGATCTGAAAAATTTTTGAAAAATCATCGCCTGATCTGTCGCTGGGATACCGATGCCAGAATCAGTTACCTCAACGCGCGCTTTATTTTTGGCGCGTAATACTTTTATCGTCACCTCGCCCCCTGCTTTGGTATATCTTATCGCGTTATCAAGCAGGTTTTCGGTCACCCAGCGTAGTTTCGCGTCATCGACGAATACTACTAGAGGACGCGCCTCGCAGATAAAAGACAGCTTATCTTTTGCCTGCTCCGCAAATGGCTTGTATCCGTTGACAAGTTGCTCAACAAAACTATCGAGCATAATTTTTGTAGGACGCAATATGACACGATCATCTTCAATACGATTTACTTCCAGCAAATCATTGACGAGCGCAATCATACGCTCATTTTGAAGCCTGATAGTACCCATCGTGACCATGGAGTCTGCGGGGACCACCTTTGTCTGATCAAGCATTAGCTCCAACTGCCACTTGATGACTGATAACGGCGAGCGAAGCTGATGCGAGACTATATTGACGAATTCTGATTTGATGCGCGACGCATCAGCAAGACGCTGAAATGATGTGACTACGGTGTTGCCAACGACAAAAAGAAACGCCGCCATCATTGATACGGCGATAATAACCATTGCCGGATCATCAGAGAACCTCTGCGCAACCACAGATGTAGTGAACATGCCGGCGATATTTATCGCGCCCATGACAATAAACAAAAATGGTGGGCACGACCACAGCGATACATTGTATTTACGACATTGTGAGATTATATGGAAAGTATTCATAAGAACTAGTGTTTTTAGTATACACTATTTACCATATAACCAGCTAAAAACTAGTGGGAAACCGAGTCGCCCGATGGGGGTTGACTGAGGTAAAAATACTGATATAATAGAAGAGTCATTGTGATTGTATCGATGGTCCGTCTGAAACGGGCCATTTTTTATCAAAAAAAACACTATAATCTATGGATCTCAAGATCATCAAAGCAGCACTAGAAGAGCTCGCAGAAGAGAAAGGCATATCAAAAGATAAGGTCGTAGAAACTATTGAGCTTGCCTTGGCGGCAGCTTACAAGCGTGATTACGGCAAACGCGGGCAAATTGTGCGCGCTATTTTTGATCTTGATTCGGGCGGAATATCATTTTCTCAAGTGAAAATAGTAGTTGATGAATCAATGCTCAAATCAGAAGAAGAAGTAGCCGCAGAAGAAGCTACTGACAGTCATAAACGAGAAGAAGAAGCTGAAGGAGACCAAAAGCGCGTACGCTTTAACCCAGAGCGCCATATAATGGTAAGTGAGGCACGTAAAATCAAAGAAGATGTCGCATTGGGCGAAGAGCTTGTCTCACCGCTTGAAACGCACGCAGACTATGGCCGAATAGCCGCACAAACAGCAAAACAAGTAATAATCCAACGGATTCGCGAAGCCGAGCGCGAGGCGATCTACGAGGAATTTAAAGAAAAGCAAGGTGAGGTCGTCAGCGGGCTCGTACAGCGAGTTGAAGGACGCAATGTTTATCTTGATCTTGGGCGCACAACCGCGCTATTGCCAGCTGAAGAGCAAGTGCAACATGAGCGCTATCGCATAGGCGAGCGCATCAAAGGGCTTTTGCTGATGAGCGAACGACAGGCGCGAATACCGCTAATGTACCTATCGCGCTCGCACCCTCGCTTTGTAGGCAAGCTTTTTGAGATAGAAGTACCAGAAATCAGTCAGGGCGTAGTTGAGATCAAAGGCGTCGCACGCGAAGCGGGGTCTAGATCAAAAATCGCAGTTATCTCGCATGATCAAAATATTGATCCTGTGGGCTCACTGGTTGGCCAAAAAGGCGTGCGAGTTGGAACTGTAATCGCCGAACTTGGTGGTGAGAAGATAGACATTATTGAATGGTCAGACGATCCGACTAAATTTATCGCTCACGCGCTCTCGCCAGCGAAAGTGCTTGAAGTAACGCTAGATGAAGACTCGCATACAGCGACCGTACTCGTTGATGATTCACAGCTTTCGCTCGCCATAGGTAGAAACGGGCAAAATGTACGACTTGCCGCAAAACTTACAAGCTGGAAAATTGACATAGCGACGCGTGAAGGACGCGAAGCAAATGATACAGATACAGAGCCAAAAGAAACAACCGAATAATTACTAACTTACTATATATATGATTACATTTGCCGTCATCACAAGTCTCATCTCAATAGCGTTCGCGTTTTGGCTTCGCCAAATAATCGCCAAACTGCCAGATGGCAACGAGAGTATGCGCGAGATAGCAACCGCAATCCGTGAAGGGTCATACGCCTTTCTCAAGCGCCAATACTACACGGTAGGAATCGTGGCTTCGATACTATTTGTGGTACTCGCGATAATCTATTCGGTACATGCCGCTCTTGGATTTATGGTTGGTGCGATATTTTCTGCTTTCGCTGGATTTATCGGCATGCAGACAGCCGTCATGGCAAATGTTCGTACTGCCGAAGCCGCAAGACACGGTATCAAGCAAGCATTTGATGTCGCCTTTAAAGGTGGTGCCGTCACAGGATTTTTAGTAGCTGGGCTCGCACTATTGTCGGTAACCATTTTTTACTCCGCATATGCAGGCACAGCGCATCTTACTGACGCTCTCATCGGACTTGGATTCGGCGGATCTCTGATATCAGTATTCGCGCGATTAGGTGGCGGTATTTTTACGAAAGGCGCTGACGTCGGCGCTGATCTCGTAGGTAAAATAGAGCTTGGTATCCCTGAAGACGACCCTCGCAATCCAGCTGTTATCGCAGACAATGTTGGCGACAATGTAGGTGACTGTGCAGGTATGGCGGCTGATCTTTTTGAGACATACGCCGTAACTCTTGTAGCCGTGCTACTTCTCGCGTCTGGAGATCGGGCACTGCAAGTTTATCCGCTCGTCTTGGGTGGTGCGGCACTTATCGCATCTATCATTGGCTTTTTCTTTGCCAAAATTAAAAATGAGGCAACCATAATGCAAGGGCTCTACAGATCGCTGATCGCGACTTCAATCTTGACCGCTATATTCTTTATACCTGTCACTCGCCTACTTTTTACAAGCAACGCAGGTGATATGTTTTATTCCGCCGCCATTGGTATAGTCGTAGCTCTCGCGATGGTTATCGTCACCGAATATTACACATCAAAAAAATTCCGTCCGGTTAAATCAATCGCAAAAGCATCAGAATCAGGACATGGCACCAATGTCATCATCGGACTTTCTGTAGGACTCGAGGCAACTTTTGTGCCGATAATTATCATTGTTGCTGGGATGCTTGGTGCTTACGCACTCGCTGATCTTTACGGTATAGCAATCGCCGCGTTTAGCATGGTATCGCTCGCTGGTATTATTATTACCATTGATGCGTTTGGCCCAATCACTGACAACGCTGGCGGTATCGCCGAGATGGCGGGACTTCCAGCGTCAGTTCGCGCAAATACAGATCCACTAGATGCGGTCGGAAACACAACCAAAGCAATCACAAAAGGATATGCGATCGCTTCTGCAGGTCTTGCCGCTATCGTTCTTTTCTCTGCATATCTTGATGAAGCATCTCGTCTTGGCAAAGCTGTATTTCTCAATATGGCCGATCCTATAGTACT
>CALRCC010000028.1 GCA_943354465.1 Candidatus Ryanbacteria bacterium | reverse complement strand
GTCACGCATCCACAAAATACCAAAAACACTAGAGCTTATTCGCTCGTTGCTACCTAAATCAAAAGTTGGGTATCTCCACGGGCGAATGAATGAAAAAGAGTTGATAGAAACAATGGAAAGCTTTCGCAAAGGCGATATTGAAATACTTGTGTCAACCACCATTATTGAAAATGGCATTGATCTGCATACGGTAAATACTCTGATTGTCACAGATTCTGTCATGTATGGTCTCGCTGATCTGCACCAGCTTCGCGGGCGCATTGGCCGAGGCGGGCTTCAATCGTACGCATATTTTTTCTACAACCCAGAACATCTCACACCAAAGGCAGAGCGCCGTCTTGATGTGCTACAAGACACGCAATTCTTAGGCGCAGGATCAGTGATAGCAGAAAAAGATCTTGAAATGCGTGGCGCTGGCAATATCTTGGGTCGTGAACAATCAGGCGTCGCCGCCCGCGTCGGGCTCAATCTCTACTCGCAATTTTTGACAGAAGCGACAGAAAAATTAAGAGACGAACATAACTCTTTGCGTAAAGGACTATAACGGAAGTATAATAACATAGTGATATCTAAAATCTTCCATCAAATTTTCTATATACTGTTGGCGATGATCTGCTTTGGTATTTTTGGAGGATCAATATATGCTATAGAAATCGCACAAAGACAAGCCGTAGATCCGATTTTTCTCTATCTATCAATCACTGGCATCATTGGAGGGCTTGGCGGAGGTATCGCGATTCTAATATACGCAACGCGAGCTGGCGGGAATCGTTGGTAGATATTTTATTCTGTCTTTTTCTCAGCTACGTCTTTACCGAGAAATGCGAGCGATAGTTTGTGGCTTTCTGGCTGATATACAACGATCTGAAACGGATATGTCTTGCCTACCTCTACCATATCGCGCATTTTTTGTGTTGATTCAAATTCAGAAACATGAGACAAGCCAGAGATATTTCCATACTTTGGAAGCTTCACGAATGAGCCATATTTATTTAACTTCGTGATAATACCGTCAACAATATCGCCCTTCTCAAGCTTAAGCTCTTTCCATGGGTCAGGTTTGAGCGCCTTAATAGAGAGTGAAACTTTATCAGCATCAACGCCTATTATTTTTACTTTTATCTTGTCTCCTACTGCGTAAAGATCTCCTGGATTCTCAACGAGCGACCAATCAATCTCTGAAATATGTACGAGTCCCTCAAGGCCTTCTTCTAGCTTCACAAACACTCCAAACTCAACAATGCCAGAAACTTCACCATCATATTCAGCGCCTATCTCGTAGCCGGAAAGACGCTCCTTTATCTCACCTGGCTCTAGAGTCTTTTCTGAAAAAATTAATTTCTCTTCTTTTGGATCTGCGGTAATAAGATGAAGCTGAAACTCTTCTCCTACGAGCCTTTGCAGTTCTTCAAAAATTTTTGTCTTATCTCCACCCTCAACTCGCGGATAGTGTTTTTGTGAAAGCTGTGAGAGAGGTAAAAATCCGGCCGTCCCTCCCCACTCAAAAACAAGGCCTCCACGATTTGCTTCAAGCGCCTTGAGTGACAAAATACGTTTTTCCGAGATACAAACCGCCGCTTCCTTCCAAAACTTCTCGCGACCAGCCTCTTTTATAGAAAGCTCGATGTAACCCTGTTCATTTTCAAAATCAACTATCTTTGAGACAACTGTGTCTCCCTCTTTTTTATTGCGCAGCATCTCTCGTCCATCCTGAAATTCGCGCCCATAAATAATACCTGTGCCGAAGCCAAGATCAATAAAAATAACAGAACCCTGTGCGCGTAAAATAGTTCCTTCGACTGTATCCCCAACGCGAGGAATGCGCCATTCAGAGCTAATGCGCGAAAGTATCTCCTTGTCGGAGGATATTTCGCTTGTATCTTGGATATCTTTAGTCATGCAAAACAGTATACGGAAAACCAAAAATCTTTGCAAGAGAAGGCCTTTAAGCTATACTAAGAATACTTTTTATGATTGTGAGCTATTATGGGCTCTCCTGTCTTAAGCTTCAGTCAGGAGATGCTGTTATCGTCGCCGATCCATTCGGTAAAGGAGCCGAATTCCCCGCCCCTCGATTCGAGGCGCGAATGGTTTTTTTTACTGACCAAAAAGCCAGCCAAGATATATCAATCGCTGGCGAACCGCGCATATTCGCACTACCAGGCGAATATGAGGCCGGAGGCATATCATTTGTAGGATTTCAAGCAAATGGCGCGACTCCATTTCTCGTCGAGTGGGAAGGCATACGGTCACTCTTCTTGGGCACGCTATCTGATATAAAAACGGCTGACGCGATTATAGATTTTGCAGGTACAGTAGACATCCTTTATTTGGTTCCTTCTGGTCAGTCACAAGCTCTTCAAAAAATCGTAGATAATATAGATCCGCGTATTATAGTCCCATTGATGGGAGATGGTGTGAGCAAAAATGCGTTTGATTCATTTATCAAAGAACTTGGGGAAAAGCCAGAGAAAATGGATAAGCTTACGATAAAGAAAAAAGGCCTTCCAGCTGAGGGACAAAGAATCATAATACTGGAGCGCGCATAATATGGCGTTTATAGATAGGATAGAACGCATACAGCAATCAAATCAAAATACGAGACGCATGATTTTGGTTATATCAGTCATTATCATTATGTCGATCATCATCAGCATATGGGTGGCGCAACTAAAATATGAATTACGAGAAGACACGATTACAGATACATCGCTCGCTGATAGCTTCAAATCAGTCTGGAAGAATATAAAAGAGAAAAAACCAAATTTTTCAAAATAATATAATATGAAACGCAAAGAGCCATCAGAACAGCCAGAGCCCATAAACTACACTGTAAGCGATCAAGACATCGCTCATGAAATGCGCACCGCGTACATGGACTACGCGATGTCAGTCATCGTCACGCGCGCGCTTCCTGATGTGCGCGACGGACTAAAGCCAGTGCACAGACGCATTCTTTATACGATGAAGGAGATGGGTCTTCGCTCATCAGCAAAATATGTAAAATCAGCAAGAGTTGTTGGCGACGTACTCGGCAAGTATCACCCGCACGGAGATACGGCAGTATACGATGCTATGGTTCGCATGGCTCAATACTTTAGTATGCGCTATATGTTGGTGACAGGTCAGGGCAACTTTGGCTCTGTAGATGGCGACTCACCTGCCGCTATGCGCTATACAGAAGCGAAAATGTCACGCATTTCTGATGAACTTTTGGCGGATATAGATAAAGAAACTGTTGATTTCGTGCCTACATACGATGGATCGCGTGAAGAGCCCGTGGTATTGCCTTCGCGAGTACCAAACCTTTTACTCAATGGATCATTTGGCATCGCTGTAGGTATGGCGACCAGCATACCGACACATAATTTAACTGAACTCATTGACGCGTCTCTCACTCTTATAGACAATCCAAAATCAACCGTGGAAGATCTTCTGGTACATGTAAAAGGGCCTGACTTTCCTACAGGCGGTATGATTTTTAATAAAGCAGATATTCATCAGGCATACGCGACCGGCAGAGGTGGAGTCGTCATGCGCGGTGAAGCTGATATCGTTGAACGCGGCAAAGGATACAGTATTTCCATATCGTCACTTCCGTTTCAAGTCAACAAGGCAGAGCTTGTTGAAAAAATGGCCGATCTTGTACGTGATAAAAAAATAGAGGGTATCAGAGATATACGAGACGAATCAGACAAAGACGGGTTGTCAGTCGTTATAGATCTTAAAAATGACGCGTACCCTCAAAAAGTTCTCAATGCACTCTACAAACATACTGATCTGGAAAAGGTTTTTCATTTCAATATGTTGGCTCTTATCGGCGGTATCCAGCCACAAACGCTATCTCTCAAGACATATCTTGAAGAGTTTATAAAAGCGCGACTAGAAGTAGTAGAAAGACGAACGCGCCATGACCTACGCATCGCCGAAGAACGAGCGCATATTCTGGAGGGGCTCAAAACGGCACTAGACCACATAGATCAGGTCATCACGACTATAAGGCGCTCAAAAGATAAAGACGACGCGCACAAAAATTTGATGCAAAAGTTTGAGCTCTCTGATCGCCAATCAACCGCGATCCTTGAAATGCGCCTGCAGGCATTGGCAGCGCTTGAACGCAAAAAAATAGAAGATGAGCTGGCGACAACAAGGGCGCTTATAAAAGAGCTCAAAGCAATACTTGGAAACCCGAAGCGTATTCTCAAAGTCATCAAAGAAGAGCTAGAGGAGATCAAAATAAAATACGGCGACAAACGAAAGACAAAAGTGATTGATGGCCCTGTTGGCACACTTAATATAGAAGACTTGATACCGGAAGAAGAACAAGTCGTCGTGATGACTCAATCTGGATATTTGAAGCGAGTGCGCCCACAAGAATTTCGCGCGCAAAAGCGAGGAGGCAAGGGCCTAATAGGGGGAGAATGGAAAGAAGAAGACGTCGTGTCGCAATTTGTATCCGCTGGCACGCATGATTCTATTTTATTTTTTACAAGCGCCGGCAAAACATACGAGATAAAAGCATACGACATACCTGAAGGATCTCGCACATCAAAGGGCAAGCCGGCAGTAAACTTTCTATCACTCGTACAAGGCGAAGATATAACATCGATACTCGCTATACCAAAGGAAAGAAAGGGAGGCCTTACTTCCTCATTGGTTATGGCTACCAAACAAGGTATGATAAAGAAAACAAATTTCGATGATTTTGTTGATGTACGTAGATCTGGCATTCTCGCTATGAAGCTCAAAAAAGGCGATGTACTCGGATGGGTACGAATCGTTGAAAAAGGTGACGACATTATGCTCCTATCAAAGAAAGGCAACGCTATCAGATTCGCTGAGACCAAAACTCGTCCGATGGGCAGACAAGCTCAAGGTATCCGAGGTATGCGCCTCAAGACGGGCGATGAGATAATAGGATGTGAGATAATACCAAAAGATGGCAAAGATCTTGAAGTGCTGGTAGCGAGCATAAATGGTTTTGGCAAAAAAACTAAAGTAAATGAATTTAAGATTCAATCACGAGGAGGATCTGGTATAAAAGCAATGAATGTATCTGACAAGACTGGACCAGTCGTAGCCGCTCGCCTGCCAGATAAAACTGCAGAAGAATTTATAGCAATCTCTGAAAAGGGCAAGACTCTCCGCTCATATTTACAACAAATGCCATCGCTTAGGCGCGCCGCACAAGGTGTGCGCATTATGAAATTAGAAACCGGCGATAAATTACGCTCAATAGCACTTCTTTAATTGATGCAAAACTTTACAGGCCCACAAGAATTAATAAACCACCTTGATATCTACGGACAACAAATTGTCGTTGATTTCGGCGCGGGAGCCGGACTCCTTGCTATACCTATAGCAAAAAAACTGTCTCCAGAAACTGGCAAACTCTATGCTATTGATATCCAAGAGGGGCCTTTGGAAGTTTTGAGAGCGGCCGCGCGCAAGGGGCATCTTTATCATATCGAGACAATGCGCGGAGATATTGAAAAACTTGGTGGTAGCAAACTAAAAGATAGCATCGCCGATTGGGTATTTATAGCGAATGTCTTATTTCAGGCGCCAGACAAAGAGATAGTATTACATGAAGCATTTCGTATACTCAAAGATCACGGTACACTAGTAATAGTAGAGTGGCATCCGGAACCTGCTCACATCATGGGCCCTAAGCGAGAAGCCAGAGTTCCGAAGATAAAACTATTTGATATTGTGCGCTCTGCTGGGTTTGCCTCACTGCGCGAGTTCACATTGGGAGAGCATCACCACGGGCTTATAGCTAAAAAATCATGAAAAATAAAGTTCAAGTAATCGCCATCATAATTTCAATCGTTGTAGTAATCGCATCGCTCATTGTATTTTCTAGCCCAACAGAAAAGGCGCCATCTACATTTGTCAGTGACAAAGATGTCATCATCTGGGGTATAGATGATGAGTCACTCTTTGCAGACGCGATAAAAGATTACGGATCACAGTTCAAAAAAAAAGTTATTTATATAGAAAAAGATCCACGCACATTTGATCGCGATCTTTTAAATGCTATTGCCGCTGGAGAAAGCCCACAAGCGATTATCACATCTACAGATTGGATTGCCAAAAACCGTGATAAACTTACGCCACCAAAAGTGTCAATCATAAGCGCGGAAAATATGGAAACGACATTTGTAGATATTGCGACAGCATCACTTGTTGAACATAAAACAACGCAAGACGGCATTGATGAAAAAACCATATGGGGACTACCTTTATGGATTGATCCGCTAGTATTATTTTGGAATAAAGATCTTTTCAACCAATCGCTGGTCGCCCAAGCGCCAGAGACATGGGATAGCTTTTTGGACGCATCAAACAAGATCAAAGAGCTTGGCACAGGAGGAGCTGTGATTAAAGCTGGCGCCGCGTTTGGACGTGCACGCAACATCCCTCTTCATAAAGAGATACTGTCACTACTGCTAATGCAACAAGGGTCATCTATTGATGAGATATTTTCTTTGCCAACAAAAGAAAAAGAGCAGGCAATATTGAGCGCTTTAAGATTTTATACTGACCACGGCAAACCCGGCACAAACGCGTATACATGGAACGGCACGATTGCCACTCCACGCGAGTTTTTCATAGAAGGCAAACTAGGCATGATGCTTGATTACTATTCATACAAAAAAGAACTCACTGACAAAAATCCTCACCGCGCATTTGGCGTCTCGCCAGTCCCACAAATGCAAGGCGGCAAACTCGTCTATATAGCCGATGTGCGCGCGATCACGGTACCAAAGGGTGCATCTGAAAAAGATGCCGCATGGGGATTCGCTCGCTTTCTTGTCAGCCAACCAGAACTCAAAAAAATAACTTCCAAAAATATCACAGTGCCAGCACGCCGCGACCTAGTAGCCATTGACTCATTGCCAGAAATCCTCAAAAAATCAGTACTAAACGCAAAATCGTCTTTTGAAATGTATTCAAAAGAAAACTCAATGCTTATATCAGAGATGATTGAAAGTATAGCCAATGGTCAGCTCCTACCGTCAGAAGCAATAAGCACAGCAAGAACCAAGCGTAGCCGTCTCATCAATGAAAAAAAATAGCATAATATTTGCGATAACGGCCATAGTACTGCTCTCAATCCCAGTCCTTGCGTGGGCGGAGGTGCCAGCTGGGCTTGTGCCAGCTGGGTGCCAAGCGGGATGTCCGTGTACCTTTTGTGATCTATACGACCTTGCGGACAATATCATAGGGTTTTTACTATATATGGTAGCTGTACCAATAGCGGCAGGATCATTTTTATACGGAGGAGTACTCATGCTGACATCGGGCGGCAACCCAGGCCAAATTACAAAAGGACGGGGCGTTATGACCAATGCCGTAATAGGTATGGCGCTTGCGTTCTTC
>CALRCC010000027.1 GCA_943354465.1 Candidatus Ryanbacteria bacterium | reverse complement strand
GTCGGGGGAGGAAAGTCCGGGCACCATTTCAAAGATTTTTTCTTTGATAAATAGGCAGTGGCTAACGGCCACCCATCTCCGTCGCGCGTAAGCGCTGTCGGGGTACGAGATAGTGCCACAGAGACTATACCGCCGATCGTCATCAGTTTGAGGTAATGCTCAAAATGTTGAAGGAGGTAAGGATGAAAAGAGTGGTGTAAGAGACCACAGCGCACGCGAGCAATCACGTGCGGAGGAAAACACTTGCCAGGTGCAACTCCCGTACTATGCGAAAGCATTTTGTGGAGGCTAGAGCTCGTAGGGTAACCACGAGACCAGACAGATGATTACATAAAACAGAACCCGGCTTACGGGCGTATCTAATAACAAAAAATCCCCGCAAGGGGATTTTTTGTTATTCTTCTATAAGATTGACGTGTAGTTTGCGAGATTTTCGCGGGTTTGTCTCTATATCTTTAATAAGTCCGTCAAGATCATCTTTTTTATATACGCGGTAATTGTTCATCGGATGGCGGTAGGCGATGAGTTTACCCTTTTTATCCCAATTGCGTAGAGTAAGCGCGCTTACGCCCAAAAGTGATGCCGCTTGTTTTATGGTGTAGTAACGTTGATCCATACTTTAATAGTCTTTATATACAGTATCCACAGCTTGCTTATCTTATTCTCTTGCGATTAGTATAGGTTATATGAACATCAAATCAATGGATATCTACGGAGACGATAGCATATCGGGTGATATTGATATCGAAAGCAATGACATAGGCTATGGAGAATCGGCACTATCAAAGGCTGGTAGATTGGTATTTTATGCATTTCTCCTTTTGTTTCCAATTTGGTTCTTGCCTAGCACCGTTAACCCAGTAGAACTCAACAAATCATTCCTTGCCGGTGTAGCCATCTCAGCATCGCTTATGCTTTTAATAGGAGGTATGTTGCAGGAAGGAGTAATAAGATTTCCGAGGGCAAGATTTTTTTCAGCTGCATTGGTATTCATGGCGGTATGGACAGCCTCCGCGTTATTCTCCAGTAGCCCAATACAATCTTTGTGGGGTATTGGCAGTGAACCGCTTGGGTGGACTCAAATAGTCATCGCGATTATGGCGTTGTTTGTCGCTCCGTTGGCGTTAAGAGACTCTCGTCATATGCATCGCGCACTTTCTATCTTTGCTATCGCCGTGATTATACAAGCACTCTTTTTTGTAGTTCAGAGCGTTGGAGGCGTAGATATATTTTCGTGGGATTTTGCAAAAATTCGTTCATTCAATTTATTTGGATCATGGAATACACTCTCTATATTTTTCGGTCTTTCCGCCGCACTATTCTTACCATTTATAGGACTTCGCTTTTGGATCGCATATGTAGCCTTTGCATCCGCAGTCGTTGGAATATTTTTCACAAATTTTTCAGTTGCGTGGATTGTTCTTGGTATAATCGCCCTTTTGTTTATAGCGCTAACGCTTTCTCATAGAGAACAGCGGTCTTCGCTTTTTGGAGTAGCCCTTGTATTGCTTATTCTTTCAGTACTTTTTGTTTTGCTCACAGACACGCTGGCTAGTGCATTTGAGAGCGCTGATAATTTTGGCAAAACGCAAGAAGTTATTCCAGCGTTTAGTAATACTATTGAAATCACTAAAAAAGGTCTTACAGAGTCACCGATCTTTGGTACAGGACCAAATACATTCGGATATCTTTGGGATAGATTTAAAGACCCATCAGTAAACACTACTATATTTTGGCAGACGCGATTCAATTCAGGATTTAGCACATTTCTCCAATTGGTGCTTGAGGGTGGTGTATTCTCTGCTGTAGTATTTATTATATTAATTGGATTATTTATCGCGAATGGTGTGTTTGCGCTTGCGCGTATAACTGGGCCAGAAAGCGTGTATGTGCGAGGAACATTTGCGGCATCTATATATCTAATTTTGACGCTGTTCTTATATCCGCTTTCAGGATCATTGGTTCTGTTAGCATTCTTATTCTTCGGACTATTTTATGCGTCTTTGAGAGATGTTGGCGCTATCTCTACAAATACGATTAATCTTTTTGAGACTAAGGAGCGTGGGTTTATATTCTCTTTGATTTTAATTTTTGCGTTGGTTTCAAGTGTCGCTGGCATTTATTTCCAGACAACCAGGTATCTTGGATCTGTCGCGTTCGCGCGTGGCGTTGAAGTATTTAATCGAGATGGTTCTGCAAATTCCGCTATGAGCGACGTTAGAGGCGCGATTGAGTCTGACAGGTATCAAGACAGATATTATCGTACGATAGCTCAACTGCAATATGTAAAAATGACTCGTATTTTGGGTCAAAAAAATACAGATCGTGAAAAGCAATTTGAGGATTTTCGTGTAGCGTATAATGATGGGCGCGTTTCCGCTGAATTGGCTCGTGACTATGGTAAAAAAGACGCGCTTAATTATCGTATGTTGGGGCAGATTTACGAGCTCGCTATTCCGATTGATGAGACTATCGCCAAATCTGCTATAGAAAATTATGAGACTGCCATTAGTTTGAGCCCAATGGATCCTTCTATTCGTATAGACCTCGCGCGCACATACTTGTCGCTATCAGACATCACTATTTTGCGAGGCGGCGGCTCTGCGTCGCGCAAGATAGCAGGCGAGTATCAAGACAAGGCAATCGTACATCTGTCAGAGGCCACAAACTTAAAGCAAGATTACGCGCAGGCGCATTTTACGCTATCGCGTCTTTACCTTGATCGTGGACAGCTTGATGAGGCGATAAAGCGCGGGGAGTCTGCAGTTATGCTGGCACCAAATAATGTTGGCGCCATCTTTCAGCTAGGATTTCTTTATTATCAAAAAGAAAATTTTACATCCGCAGAACGGATGTTGCGCGAAGTTGTTCGTCTCGCGCCAAATTATTCAAACGCGCGATATTTCCTCGGACTTATCTTTGATCGTGGCGGTCGCGCACCAGAAGCATTAAAAGAGTTTGAGGCGATACTTGAGCTCAATCCAGACAATGCGGAAGTAGCTCGCGTTGTTGACGCAATACGTGCCGGTAAAAAGGCGGCAGATGCTTTGGGCGAGCCACCTCCAGAAAAAAGGAAAGAGGCTCCACTTCGTGAAGAAAACCGTATAAGATAGCAGGGTGACGCCTTCACGCTTTTTTACGGCAGAGTCAGCAGGAGTGCATCAAACGGCACTCCTGCTTGCTTTTACAAGTATCATAAACGGCATTCTGGGATTGCTGCGTGATCGTTTTTTGGCGGCTGAGTTTGGTGCTTCGCGTTCTCTTGATATTTACTACGCGGCATTTCGTATACCCGATATTATTTTTTCACTGTCTCTCTTTTTTATCGCGTCAACCGCGTTTATCCCGTTGTTTTTAGAGCGTAGCAACAAATCTCATGAGTCCGCACAGGCATTTTTTGAATCTTTGGTAACTATCTTTGTAGGAGTTATGGCGGTGATTTTAGTCATCGCATATATAGCAATGCCTTTTATTATCCCGTTGACGCTACCAGGATTCTCCGCTGATGAAGTTTCTTCTACAGTTATGCTATCGCGCATAATGTTGTTGTCGCCATTATTTTTGGGACTTTCAAGCCTTATATCTGGAGTAATACAATCATCAAAGCGATTTTTTGCGTATGCTATAGCTCCCATTTTTTATAATTTAGGCATAATCATAGGAGTCGTGGCGTTGTTGCCAAAATTTGGTATAGCAGGTTTGGCATATGGAGTTGTGTTTGGCGCGTCTCTGCATATGGCCGTTCAGATTCCTACACTTATTATGATTCGCGCGTTTCCGCGCCCGCGCATAAAGTTAGAGGCGCATCCGTTTGATATTATCGCGTATTCATTTCCGCGCGCGTTCGCTCTTTCGCTAAATCAAATCTCATATTTAGTTCTTACGGCGATTGCCTCAACTCTTGGCGTAGGAGCTATCGCTATTTTTAATCTGTCATTTAATATTTCATTATTGCCACTTACTATTATAGGGCTTTCATATAGTATCGCAGCGTTTCCGACAATGGCCGAGCTAGTTTTAAAAGATGACAAAGAAATTTTTTTCAGACAGTTCACAAACGCGTTGCGCCACATTCTTTTTTGGACTATACCAATCACCATGATTTTTATAGTATTTCGCGCGCATATCGTGCGCCTCGTGTTGGGTACTGGCGCTTTTGCGTGGCTTGATACGCATCTTACGATAGCTAGTCTTTTTATTTTTTCATTTGCGATTGTAACGCAGAGCATTGTGACGCTTGCTGTCCGCGCGTACTATGCGTTGGGGCGCATTCGCGAGCCACTCAAATATAATGCGCTTTCATTTGTCATAACTATTGTTTCCGCTTTAGTCGGTGTGTTTTCTATAAAAGATCATATTATTGTCAAACAGTTTTTCGCATGGATTTTGCATATTAACATAGAAGATATTGCAGGCGCTGATATTGAGTTTTTGGTGTTGCCTCTTGCGTATACGCTCGGATCGCTTGCGAACTCTATATTTTTAATGCGCGGTATTTTTAGATTGAATGGAAAGACTGCGCGACGCGCGCTTGGTGCGTCAATCAAGAGAATCGCAGGCATCGGTGTCGCGATGTCGCTAGCTGGATATGCGACACTCTCATTTTTTGCTGACACATTTTTGCTAGATACAACGATTGCCGTTTTTATGCACATGTCTTTGGCTGGAGCAGTATCAATTTTCGTAGGTATTGCGCTTTGTGAGCGAATGGATTTGCAGGAATATAAGGAGATAAAAAAAGCGCTCTCCGCCAGGTTCTTTGGGCGAGAGGTCTTGCAACCAGAGACAGAGCACCTATAATGCGTTCTACCTATCGATCTTGGCCACATACGCAATTTTTCAATTATAGCGCATATTGATCATGGCAAGTCTACGCTTGCCGATCGTTTTTTGGAGTACACGGGAACGGTAGAAAAGCGCAAGATGAAAGAGCAGGTATTGGACTCAATGGATATTGAGCGTGAGCGAGGGATAACTATCAAGATGCAACCTGTACGCATGGAGACGGACGGATTTGTCGTCAATCTTATTGATACGCCAGGGCATGTTGATTTCTCATATGAAGTATCGCGCGCTCTTTTGTGTTGTGAGGGAGCTCTTTTGCTGGTAGACGCTACGCAAGGGATTGAAGCTCAAACGCTCTCGCATTTTTTTGTGGCAAAAAAACTCGGTCTCACATTTGTACCAGTAGTCAACAAGATTGATTTGCCACACGCAAATCCAGATGCAGTCATAGCGGAGCTTTGTGAGCTTGGGGGCTTTAAGCCAGAAGAAGTTTTTAAGGTGTCGGCAAAAGACGGCTCAGGCGTACCAGAACTTATGGCTGGGATTATCAAGCGAGTCCCACCACCTAAGAGTGAAAAAAATTATTTACGCGCCCTTGTTTTTGATTCTTTTTTTGAAAGCCACAAGGGTATCATTGCATCAGTGCGTGTGATGGATGGCGAGCTCAAGACAGGAGACTCGTTGTATCTGTTTGCTAGAGGCAAGCAGTTTATCGCAAAAGAAGTCGGATACTTTACACCAACAATGAAAGCAAAAGACAAATTGATGGCAGGCGAGGTTGGATATGTGGTCACGGGTCTCAAAGAACCGGGCGAGGTGCGCGTTGGCGATACTATTATTGAGATGAAGCAAAAGATACATGGCGTCCAAGCATTGCCGGGATACTTGGAGCCTCGTCCAGTTGTGTGGGCGACTTTTTTCCCAGACGATCAAGGAGACTTTTTTGCGCTCGGAGTCGCTCTTTCAAAGTTAAAGCTCAATGACTCATCTTTGGCGTTTGAGGAAAAATCAAGCATGGTACTCGGTCGCGGATATGAATGCGGATTTTTGGGAACTTTGCATCTTGAAGTAACGGCCGAACGATTGCGTAGAGAGTTTAATCTTGATTTTGTCGTAACACATCCTTCGGTGACGTATCGTATTTGGAATGATGGCAAACAAGTGCAGATTTCTAACGCAGCGCTTTTCCCACAGCATCATGAGCGGGAAAAAGTAGAGGAGCTTTGGATGAAGCTTGAGATCATTACACCGCCAGAATATTTGCAGGATGTTGTACGCACCGTAGAATCTTTTGAGGGGTTGGTCGGCGATATGAAAGTAGGATCTATCGGGCGACTTACGCTAGATGCACGCTTGCCTTTGCGTCAGATGATCAATGGTTTTTTTGACTCGCTTAAATCTGCCACAAAGGGATACGCATCGTTTCATTATGAAGAAGGCGAATGGCGCATCGCAGACCTTGTGCGTATTGATATTATGGTGGCAGGCGATCGCATAGAGGCGCTCTCACGCGTTGTACGGACTGACGCAGGTGAGCGTGAGGCGCGGCGCATTGTTGATAAGGTCAAGGCGGCGTTGCCACAAGAGCTATTTGTAGTAAAAGTACAGGGCGAAATTGAGGGGCGTATTATAGCGTCAGCTTCTATCAGCGCGATGCGCAAAGATGTGACTGGCTATCTGTATGGTGGAGATCGTTCACGGAAAATGAAGCTTTGGAAAAAACAGAAAGAAGGCAAAAAACGCCTTCAATCTGAAGGACGCGTATCAATCAAGCCAGAAACATATCTCAAGCTTCTCAAGATGTAGGCGCTCTAAAAGAGCAACATGCTAGCCACCACAAGTAGGGCAACCATTGTCCACATTATTTTTACAATCTTTTGTTTTCGCTTTCTTTGCATTACAAGATATTATACAAGGGTATGCGTCGCGCGCAAAGAAGACAAAAACGATATATAGCGGTGCTTTGGTTGGCAGGGCTTATCTTTGCCTTTATTTTTTCAGCACTTGCCGTTGTCCGCTCGGTATCGGTTTTTCTTCAGGCACGCACGGCTTTTCGCGAAACGGCATCAGTAGATAGCGCGATAGCGAAACGCGAACAAGAGATTATAATCCTTGAAGGACAGATATCTAAGATCAAATCTGGCGAGGGCATTGAGATGGAGGCACGAGGGCGACTCAATTTGCAAAAGCCAGATGAGAATGTGGTGATAATCATTGAAGACGAAAAGAAAGAGAATGTCGCTGATGATGGCGCAGATCGTCCATGGTGGAAGAATCTACTCGGATGGATTGGTATTGCTCTGTGATGTAGTTTTTGGCAGACTAGGGTATATTTATGCGGGCGTAGTACAGTGGTAGTATGTAAGCTTCCCAAGCTTAAGACGCGGGTTCGATTCCCGCCACCCGCACCACGCCTTATAAGTTTGCACAATATAATATGCCAGTGTAGCTCAGTCGGCAGAGCAGTGCTTTCGTAAAGCAAAGGTCGTCGGTTCGATTCCGACCACTGGCTCCAGTTTTGGCACAGATATAAAATATGCTATATTCGCTGTATGAGTGATGTAGCAAAACGCATAGATGCATTGCGCAACAAGGTCCGCGAAACGGCGGACCGTCTTTGACCTCCGCGCAAAAAAAGAAGAGCTACTCAAACTTGAAGTAGAATCTCAGCATGAAAAATTTTGGGAAGACCGAGAGCGTGCCCGTGAGGTAGGCGCAGATATTAGTGCGCTCAAAGGCGAGATTAGAGATTGGGAAGATCTATCAGGAGATATAGGTGCGCTTGCAGAACTTGATGAAATGGC
>CALRCC010000026.1 GCA_943354465.1 Candidatus Ryanbacteria bacterium | reverse complement strand
TTTGAGTTTCGCTAGCTTTGGATCAATGCCATCTTCGACCTCAAGTTCAATGTCGTCTAATCGTTCTTCATCCATATGCGTACTGTACCAATAATGCCCTCATAATTCATGCGCGTAGGACCTGCTACAAAAAAAATATCATCTCTGCCACGCCGTCCAATTATAATACTAATAGAGCGCACGCGCTCAACTGGATTCTCTTCACCAATATAAACATGAAACTGGTCATCTTTAAGCGACTCTCTATACGCAGTTCGTTGCCTATCAAAATTATCAAGAAACGCCCCAATCTCCATTGCCACTTCGTGCTCGGCAAACTCTGGCTCGCGAAACACCTCATTAAAACCGACTGGCATCCCTTCACCGAACACTGAAAGTACACGAAAATGATGAGCCATTTTTTCTTGAAAATCTCGCATATCTCTCAATTGATTTATAGCACGTGATGTCTCGACGGTATCTTCATGAGCCAATATATTATCAACAAAAAATCTATATCCACGTACAGAAGGGATACGACCGCCCGATGTGTGAGGTTGAGTTATAAGCCCCTTATCGGTCAACAGCCCAAATATATTGCGCACTGACGCAGGACTTAAGCTACCACGCAAATGCTTGGCAATGCGCTCAGACGACACTGGCTCCGCCGTATGAATATAGTCACGGACCAACATCCCTAAAATATTTTTCTCGCGCTCTTTGAGCATGCCAGCATTATAGACAATTAGCACTCTTTGGTCAAGAGTGCTAATGGGAGGGTAGATCTCCGAATATGGATTAGCGCTTGCTCCACTGTGGGGCGCGACGAGCTTTCTTGAGTCCGAACTTACGGCGCTCTTTGACACGAGGATCACGCTTGAGAAACCCAGCTTTTTTTAAACTATGACGCAATGTTATATCAAATGTATTTAGAGTGCGCGAGATTCCATGGCGAACTGCCTCTGATTGTGAATGAATGCCACCTCCTTCTACTTTTACAGATACACCAAAACGAGTCTCTGGACGAGATTTACGAAAAGCATCTTCAACATTTTTTTGCATTTCCAGCGTAGGAAAGTATTTTTTGTAATCAATACCGTTGACGATGATGCCCTCATGGTTTGTAAAAATACGCACGCGCGCAATTGATGTTTTGCGGCGTCCGACAGCTTCTATATATTTACCTGCAAATGCAGTTGGTTTACTTTTCGTCTGAGACATAGATTATAAGATTTTTTAAAATATCCTTACGAAGGCGATTGCGTGGGATCATACCAGTAACAGCTTCACGAATCAACCGTGCTGGATCCTTAGTAAAAATATCGCGATATGTGGGAATACGAAGGCCACCATGAAAGCCCGAATAGCGCTCATTGCCGCCCTGATCCCACTTGCGACCTGATAAGCGGATTTGTCCTGCATTCTTCACAATAACTTTTTGACTTGGAGCCAAACGACTCTCCCAATCAGCAGTGCCCTTTCCACGAATCAAAACAGCAACACGAGAAGCAAGTCGCCCAAGAGCTACACCCTGTGCGTCTATTATGATATCCGTTTTCTTTGCTGTTTGCTGTGTCATATTATTGTACAATGCTAATATTTGCCATCGGAGCGGCGTCTGATTTACGCACGCCTAGCTTGGTAATACGAAGATAACCGCCTTTGCGCTCAACCATTTTTGGAATAATCTCTTTTTTAAGATGAGCTGCAGCATCTTTACCAAGCGCCGCTACAACAGTGCGATGTCCGGCAAGCGTACCTTTCTTTTCAGTGGTGATCAAGCGCTCAAGTATTGGGCGTATTGCTTTTGCTTTTGCCTCGGTAGTCGTGATGGCGCTTTTAAGTACTATAGAACGGGCAAGCGAACGAAAGAGAGCCTCGCGCGGACCCTTTTCTCGTTTTAAAATTTTACCAACACGACGATGTTGCATATTTGTGAATTAATTTTCTTTAATAAGGGTTAGTCCAAAATTACCAAGCTCACGATGTATCTCCTGCATCGCTTTCTCGCCTACGCCATCAAGCTCTCGAAGTTCGGTTTCAGTCTTGTGTGCCACATCACCCAAAGTTTTAAATCCAGCGCGAGTAAGCGCGTTAAGTGAGTGACTTGAAAACTTTACATCTTCAAGTAAAATATTGCCATAATCAGTATCGTCGCTGGCTTGCGTTGATGATTCCTGTTTTCGTTCTGGAAGTACTGATAAGACTTCTCCCTTTTGGCCAAACTCACGTAACTCGCCCAATTGACCTACAAGGACGCCTAACGCCTCTGTAAATGCGTCACGCGGGGAAATGGTCCCATCTGTGCTGATTGATATAATAAGCTTGTTATAATCGGTCTCTGTGCCAACGCGCATATTTTCTACATGGTAGCTAACTTTGCGAATTGGAGTAAAAATAGCATCAAGTACGATCACTCCTGCCTCGAGTCTCTGGCTTTCAATGACTTCTTTTGGACGGTACCCTACACCTCTCTCTACAGTCAACTCAAGAGAAAGCAAGGCGCTTTTTTTGGTGAGCGTTGCGATGTGCAAATCTTTATTGACGATTTCAATATTTGAAGAAGTCTTAATATCGCCAGCAGTAACCTCGCACTCACCCTTTGCCTCAAAAAGAATCGTTTCTGGCTCCTCGCTATACATTTTAAAACGAAGTTGCTTTAAGTTAAGTACTATCAAAAGTACATCTTCAAGCACACCTGGCACTGTTGAGAATTCATGATTAATGCCTTGTATCTTTACGCGCGTTACTGCCGCTCCTGGCAACGATGAGAAAAGAACGCGACGAATCGCATTACCAATCGTAACACCATATCCAGGGTGTAGACCTTCAACTATAATGTCTGCTTTTGCGGAATCTTCGTTTTCCACATAAGGGCGTGATGGGAGAAGAATAGTAGTATTCATAAATAAATATATAAAAATAAGATTATCGCACTATTAGCGAGAGTAATACTCCATAATAGACTTTACATCGTATAATCGTACCATATCTTCGACTTTTGGTAAAGAGCCTATGGTGCCTTCGCGCTTCTCTGGTACAAGTGAGAGCCACGAAGAAGTCTCGTGCTTTTTAAGCGACAAATCAATATCACGAAATATATTTTTCGTAGCAGAATTTTGAGCTATACCAATACGCTGGCCAATGCTCAAACGATATGATGGTACGAACACTCTTTTACCATCAACTGTGATATGGCCGTGCGATACCATCTGACTCGCAACAGAGCGGGATACGGCGAATCCAAGACGAAAAACAACATTATCAATACGCAATTCAAGGTTTGATACAAATTTTTGGATCACATCACCTCCGTGTCCAGCAAGGGCTTTAGCCACATATGTTGAAAATTGTCGTTCTGATATGTTGTAAAGTAAACGTACACGTTGTTTCTCATGAAGTTGACGAGAAAACTCAGACACTTCTTTCCTGCGCTTAGTACCTCCTTTGCCGTGGATACCAGGAGCATATGGTTTGCGAACAATCGCGCATTTCGCTGTATAACAACGTTCGCCCTTCAAAAAGAGCTTTTCTCCCTGCCTACGACATACTTTACATTTTGAATCTTGCATATAATTTAATTACAATATAAGTGCTATACGCGGCGAGGCTTTTTAAGGCGCGGGATCCCATGCGGGATTGGCGTTATGTCTCTGATCGAACCGATGGCAAACCCCTTCTGGCCGAACACGCGAAGAGCTGACTCTCTACCAGAACCAAGTCCCTTTATGCGTATACTAAGGTCTGTAACGCCCATATCGCGCGCGCGATCAGCGATAAATTCAGCGGCCTTTGTGGCGGCATATGGAGTGCCCTTCTTTGATCCTGAAAATCCCGCTCTTCCACTTGAATACTGAGAGAAAAGATTGCCACGCGCGTCTGTAAGCGATATAAGAGTGTTGTTATAAGTAGCAAAAATATGCACAACGCCTTGTGTCAAGCGCTTGCGTGAAGATGATGCCTGCCTAATGGCGGATACCTCACCTTCTCCTGATTTTCTAATGACTCGTTTTTTTCCCATAATATTTTATTTCTTATCAACCTTACGCTTACCAGATCCCATTGTTACGCGCTTGTTACCACGTCTTGTGCGTGAGTTTGTCTTTGTACGCTGGCCACGCAGAGGTAAGTTACGCGTGTGACGTGTGCCACGATATGACCCCGTATCTTTGAGGCGCTTGATATTAAGCAAAATCACACGACGCAATGTGCCCTCTACTGAATATTCTTTTTCAATGATCGCGCGAAGACGGGACGTTTCATCAGTCGTCAACTCTTTTGCCCTTTTAGTATCTGAAATTTTTGCTTTTGCCAAAATAACTCGAGCCAATGGGCGGCCGATACCGTATATATATGAAAGAGAAATCTCAATTTTTTTATTATCTGGGATATTAACCCCTGCAATTCGTGCCATATATTATCCTTGTCTTTGTTTATGTTTCGGTGTTTTGCATACAATAAAAAGACGTCTTTGACGCTTTACTAGTTTGCAATTATTACAAATTTTCTTTATAGATGCGCGTACTTTCATTTGTCTTACGTCTTAGATTCCAGGCTAGAGACGTTGGACAATACGACCCTTTTCCTTGTCGTAAGGAGAGAATTCTATCCTCACCCTATCGCCGACAAGAACCTTGATATAATGGAAACGCATTTTACCCGCAAGATGAGCCGAAACCTCATCACTGGAGTCGTCTAATTTTACTCGAAAAAGACCACCTTTGAAAGCTTCTATTACAACGCCTTCACGTAAAGTCTTTCCGTCTAGCATAGGAATATGTGTACTATCATATCTGATGATGAATTCTATGTCAACCCTATCGTACCTGCACAATAAGCTGACTAGATCGCGACGGTATACGCTTCAAAAATGCTGGGCGAAAAGTTTGCTCTACTTTTTTAATACCTGGGTAGTACTCGAAAATATTTTTTAAATCACCTACGGCGTTAGATGCAAGTACCTTTTCTCGTAATTCATCGACTGGAACAACGCCGATGAATGTTACTTTGCCATTAATGTCACACGATATAATGTTTTTTGTATAATCTAATCTTGGCTTATCACACGATAATGTGGCACCGTCTGGCAACGCAAAGCTTGGTATGATCTCCTTGTTCTCAAAAAGCTTGCCAGCCAATGTCGCTTGATAAACAGACCTATCAACCGCCAGAACCTTGGCCTCTCCACGGATTTCGCCCCAAAACTTATCTCCTGGCGCGCCTACAGGTGGATCGGTAACTCTAAGAGTAATAACAGCCTCAATAGTATCTGGGAATATAATAAAATTATCTTGTATCTCTCCTGCAAGCTTTGTTGCCAAGTTTGCCTTTACCTTGTCTTCAAGAGTTTTAAGTAGTGCCTCTGAATCTGCCTTGCCTACAACTTTGCCCTGTCCTGCAGCGCCGCCCTTAATATCGCCCTTGGTATCTGCTCGTGAACGAGCAAAAAACTTGCCATATTTTGGAGTGCCTATAAAACCAGGGACCTTAAAATCTGAAAAGCCGACATTATATTTTTCGCCAGACTGATCAGCTGAGATCTCAACTTCAATCGAACCTGGCTTATCACCTTTTTTGCCAGGCACAACGGCGCGGTTATTTATCCTAAATATTAAACCGCTTGCAGACTGTAAGCGCGTACGCGCAACAAGTACCTGCGGCTCTGATGAGTAATTGTTATAAACGATTACTGTACCGGACGCACGCTTGCTAAATGCCTCAACGTTGGAGCTCAATCCTTCGCCGCGCTCTACAATTTCAGTTTTAAATTCTTTAGCTGCTACAGACAGCTGAACGCCACCAGCACTCATATTAAAATCGCGCTCTTGTCTCATGACAAGAAGCGTGAGCGTGGATGACCATAAAACAGACGCCGCAATTACAACAAGGGCTCCTATAACTATAGCAATTTGGCGAAAGCCAATTTTTTTGGCCTTATTGCCAGAATGCTGCTCTTGACGCTCATGATGAGCTGGCGAGTCAACCGAGCGCTGTTTTTGTATTAGCGTTGGTGGTTTTTTGGTACCGCCTGATGGCCTAATATCGGAAATAATACGTTTTTGGTGATTGTTTGAAGATAACATATCTGCTTATTTATAATAACGCATACTGGCAACGAGCGACATCAAGCCAAAGTCTCCTGGCCCATCAAATGAGCCGAAAGCTCCAAACTTATCTTGAAAGGCTTCTGGCTGAATAACCGATATATGTAAACCGCGTGCAAGATCCGGATGCAATAATGGAGGAGCTACTGCATTTTTCATATCATTGACTAACGCGCCACCGCCCAAAAAAAACATTTTAACATCACTCATAATATCGCGCGCGGCGCGTTGCCATATTCTCTCAAATACCTCTTCCCATGGTTTCATTTCTTTTTTTATTATACCACGAAGTTTTGCAGATGCATCAGGAGTCAACGCATTTCCTGTGTATCCTTTGAGCAAAGATAGTGCGTTGTCTAAATCAACATTTTCTGACTTGGCGATGCATAATAAAATATTAAGAACTCCAAACGGCAAAGATACTATTTCCGTAATAATACCGTCTACTAAGAAGGTAACTTCCGTTATCTCTCCCCCTATATCAACGATAATAACAGAATGATCAGGAGTTAGAGTCTCCTGCATCAATAGCCAAGTAGTAACTGGAAATGTTGAGAAACGAATCTTCGCGTCAGCGCGATAAGTCTTAATAGCTGATGTCATCGCGTCATAAAGTTCACGTGATGTGCCGACGAAATGTACCCAAGACTCTATTTCTTCTGCGCTTTTGCCTATCGGCTGGCCTACGCTATATCCATTTAGCATGGATCTCATCAAAACTTCTTCAATGACAACGAGATTGTCATGACCTATATCCGCCAAAAATTTTTGCCTGCCGCGGCCGATAAAATTTATAACATCGGACTGAGTAACAGCGCTTGTCTTTAAGCGCTTCTCATAGACGCGCTCTGTTTTCCCAAGATAAAAAATAGACGATAGCCCTATTACATAAGTTTCTGGAATAACGCCATTGAGCTCCGTCTTAACATCCTCTAATATTCCAGAAAACTGTACAACGGTAGATTTACTAAAATGAGATACATCACGATTAAGTGATGCCGTATAAAATTTACGAAAAATCTTAAGTACATACGGACGAGGATCTCCATCGCGAAGCTCAAAAAGAGCGGCGCTTACAGATGCCGTACCGATATCAAAAGCAAGACCAATCTTCTTTTTCGATTTTTGTAAAAACATTATGGCTCTATTGTAGCACGAATGCGCCTGACGCCTGCCGAAGACGCTTCTTCCTTTAGTATACGAAACTTTCCAATTTCGCGCGTGTGCGTAACGTGTGGGCCTCCACAAAACTCGCGCGAGAAGACATCCGATCCATCAGACGAGCCAAATGTATAGACATTTACAGATTCTGGGTACTTTTCTTTAAAAAAGAAAAGGGCGCCTGTTTTGACAGCATCATCAAACGGCAAAAGCTTTTTTGTAACCAAATAGTCTTTCTCAATCGCAATATTTACAGCTTTCTCTACCTCTTTGAGCTCATCTGGCGTCACTTTGCGCTGGAAAGCGAAGTCAAAACGAGTGCGCTCTACGGTTATATCAGAGCCCATTTGATGCACATCAAGGCCAAGAACCTTACGAAGCGATGCCTGTAATAGATGTGTAGCCGAGTGAAGACGCGTTACCTTTTGTAGTTCTGCATCATCTTTTGCTTTTAGCTCGCCTGTATCTAATATCAACCCGTGACCGCCAAATTTTTTCTCGGCACCTTGGCGTGATTTTTCTTGATGCTTTCTAAATGCTTCATCGAACTCTTCACGATTGAGTGCTTGTGCGCGTTCACCTCCGAGCTCTTTGATAATCTCATACGGCAACCCAAATGTCT
>CALRCC010000025.1 GCA_943354465.1 Candidatus Ryanbacteria bacterium | reverse complement strand
TACTCTCGTCGATGGTAAAATAGTTGCGGACGAGCTTAAAAGGCCTGTGAAATAAAGGTTTTTATAAGAGTGACTTTCTTTTTAGGTATACCGTTATATACTATATACATACAAGAATAAGCATGTTTTTATGAACGAAACCGTACAACACGACGAGGATATACTGACAGCGTCACTCGATGACCCAGAGCAGTTCGCGCTTTTGGTAGATAAATATCAACGGCCGTTTTTGCGTGTCGCGTACGGCATTGTACGAAATCCACAAGAAGCCGAAGATATCGTGCAAGAGGCGTTTTGCGACATCTATCGTAACGCGACGAAGTTTAAAAAGCAGGAAGGCGCGAGTTTTAAGAGCTGGGCATACCGTGTAGTGATCAACAAAGCAATCTCGCATTATAGAAAATTAAAACGAGAGCGCGAGCGCTTTACTCTTTTGGAGCCAGATCATTATGAGAATCTCGGAGTTGATGAGGTTTTATCATCTATACTTGATCAAAAGATGACTGCGGAAAAATTACTCGACAGATTGCCTGCGGATTTACGGCGCGTTGTATGCGCGTATTATATAGAAGACAAGTCGTATGCTGATATAGCTCGCGAAGAAAATCTTTCTCTCTCAACACTCAAAATGCGTCTTTTCCGAGCAAAGCGCATTATGAAAGAAATAGTGCCTTTAACACAATAATATGGACCATTCACATCACATGATGACAGATCTCCGCGCGCGCCGTCTCAAGTCGCGTACCATGCGCCGTGTATACGGCATGTGGCTTGTGCGCCGTGTATTGCCGATTTTGGTGCTTGAGATAGCGACGATCGTATTTATCGTCAGCGCGGTACAGGGATATATGTCATTCGGCGGAGTTTTTGCAAATATGACTGAAAGAGCAACTGATCATTCGTTTATTAGTTTTATGAGATATCTCTCTGATATCTTGGTAAATACTGATCATATGATCAAGTTATTTATTGTGGGCGCCGCTGCTTCGAGCTGGCTCATAGCGAGAGATATGGCAAATATTATGCGTCATATGCGCGGAAACTTTTTAGGAGCTAGTCGCGTTATTTAATATAGAGAAAGGTCAATCTCAATTATTCGCTCGGTAATATAAAATACCACCATCAGGTGGTATTTTTGCTTAAAAAGATTTACGCGCTTCCATTATAAAGACGCCAGGTATGTTTAGAGGTGAGAATGATAAGCGTACTATGGGGAATGATTCTGCCAAATATCCTTTCATAAGAGGAGAGTACTGGTAGACCAAAAATGCACCCCCTGGGTTTATGACGGACGCAGTGCGACACACAAGATCACGACGCATTGCTGGAGAAAAAAATGTAAATGGAATACTGGATATGACAATATCTGCCGCAGGCAGCCCGAGTTTTTTCAATATTGTGTCTATGTCGCGCGCATCGCCCTCAACAACGGTTAAGCGTGGATCTTCGACTTTTCGTAGTTGGCGCGCAAAATCAGCGTTTGATTCAATACCGATAAATCTGGAGTTTGGAGAAAGTCGTTCTAAAACAGGCAGTGAGCATACCCCAGTACCTGGACCATATTCAACAACTGTGAGATCTTTGCTGAAATCAATCTTACTTAAAATTTTACGCACAGTCGCGCGCGAAGTCTCGGCAACTGCCGCTACATTGCGGTCTTTTAGAAAGCTTTTTAAAAAGTGTACTTGATTCATAGCGACGTTCACTCTATTATACCGATGTCGTATATAATGAAAAGGGAGGAGTGGCTGAGTGGTTGAAAGCGCCGCTCTCGAAAAGCGGTATACGGGAAACCGTATCGTGAGTTCGAATCTCACCTCCTCCGCCAAGGAAAAGATGCCCATCTTGTATACGGTAGATATCGTAGTATAGTGCAAGTATGATAGCTCGTACTGGTAAAAAGGCGCTCGGGGTTATTCTCATAATAATTGGGCTTGCGGCTCTTTTAACACCGCTCACGCCGGGTGCTTGGCTCGCGATTATTGGGCTTGAGCTTTTGGGCATACGTATTGTCGCTAAAGACAGGGTGATGGCATGGTTCGGTAAAAAATCAAAAACTAGCGAAGACGAAAAACCGCCAGAGGCGTGATTTTGTGTCTGATGGTATACTTTGAATATGTTGGCGGGTATTCTTTTTACCGTTCTTGTATCAGTTGCTATCGGAACGTTTAGCGCTTTTATATTTTTCGCGCGGTCTAATGTAAATCCTAGGTACAAAAGAAAATGGCTTTTTCCGTACGCTCTTTTTTGGTGTGTCATGGGCATAGTATGGTATGTGCTAGCTATCGCCGACTTTCTAAGTTATGTAGGGCGAAAGGATTTGGCTGAAATCATTGTTTATATAATGCAGATTTTTATCGGTCTTTCTCTTGTGGTTATAGCCAGTTATTTCAACAAAGCATTTTTCCCACGCGTACCTGCCATGCTCATTTATCTTCTGTATGGAGCGGGATATATAGCATTTGTCGTATCTCTGTTTATTTTTTCGATTGATATCCGCCCTAACAGTTTTTTTGCGAGCCAAATTATTACGAGTGATACGACTATCAAGATTTTTACTGTACAGTTTGCCCCACTTTTGTGCATCGCATTTTTTGGGCTTTTTATGGCATTTGTCGCGCGCAGTGAAGATGCTCACATACGGCGTTTTGAGATTTTATCTAATTTGTCATTTATTTTACTTGGTATATCTGGGTTTCTTGATGAGACAGGAGTCGTGACAGATTGGTATGTGACAGCATCACGGCTGATAACGCTCATTTCAGCGATACTGGCATATTTCGCAATCACTGCTTTACAGGAGCCCGATGAGCTGGTAATTTAAAGTAAGTATGCAAATAGCCCTTGTCATTTTGGGCGTTATGCTCGTCGCGTGTATAATGCGACTTTTTTACCTAGAGAAGAAATTTAAGAAGATTTTTGGGGGAGGCGACCCAAAAACGTTCGAAGCACTTGTGGCAGAGCATGCAGGGCGACTCGACGGAGTAGAGCAGATATTGAGCCAACTTGGTGACGCCCATAGCACGCTAGCGCAAGATTTCTTGGGTAGCGTCCAAAAGGTTTCTATGGTGCGCTTTAATCCATTTTCTGACACTGGAAGCGATCAAAGCTTTGTAATAGCGCTGCTCGATGGAAGAAATGATGGTGTTGTTTTCTCTAGCCTTTATACGCGCGGACAGCCACTTATATACGCAAAGCCTATCAAGGCTGGAAGTTCTAGTTATCAGCTATCAGAAGAAGAGCATGATGCACTCGCGCGAGCCATCAAAAGCGCTTAGCAGGCATGTGGCTCAATCGTGCACAATTTTATGCTACCAACAACCGACAACAAGACATCAGCATCACGACATCCAATCGTGGTTATTTTGGGTCATATCGACCATGGTAAAACCACGCTTCTTGATTATATTCGAAAAACGAATGTAGTAGGTAAAGAGTCCGGAGGTATCACCCAGCATTTGGGCGCGTCAGAAATTTTGTGGCATGACAAACGAGTAACATTTTTGGATACTCCTGGGCATGAGATTTTCTCTAAAATGCGTGTGCGTGGTGCGAGAGTAGCTGATGTGGCTGTATTGGTCGTCGCCGCTGACGATGGCGTAAAGCCACAAACAAAAGAGGCACTTGAGGCCGTTAAAAAAGCAAATATTCCATTTATAGTCGCTATAAATAAGATTGATAAGACAACCGCTGACATTGATCGCACGAAGGCTAGTCTTGCCGAAATTGATGTGCTTGTAGAGGGTTGGGGTGGTAGCGTGCCATGTGTGTTGGTATCAGCAAAGGAAGGTAAAGGCATTGATGAATTACTAGAGACAATCTTTTTACTAACCGATCTTGAAGAATTGCGTGGCGACTCATCGTTGCCATTGCGAGGTATCGTTATAGAATCACATTTAGATCCGCGCAGGGGACCTGCGGCGATGATTATTGTGCGAGATGGGCATATCAAAAAAGGTGATTTTGTTTTGGCAGGTAGCGCCTCAGCTCCAGTGCGTATTTTGGAAGACGGCTTTGGAAAGCCGATTGAGAGCGCGGGGCCATCAACTCCAGCGCGTATTGTTGGATTTGATGCTGTACCAGAGATCGGATCAGAAGCTATAAGTTTTTCTTCGAAAGCAGATCTTGAGACTGCTCGTGCCGCGCTTGAAAAGCCAGCGGCACGCGACAATGCTCCAGCTGATATTGGTATTTTGATAAAAACTGATGTCGCGGGGTCTTACGAGGCAATCATTGAAGAGCTTCGCGCGATTGTGCCTGCTGACTTGCCAGTCAAATTTTTTGAAGGAGGCGTAGGCGAGGTTACCGAGAGCGAGATCAAAAATATATCAGCAGCAAAAATTCCTTTTGTTCTATGTTTTCATGTGCGCGTACGCGGTCAAATATTGGATATAGCGGAGCGTTTTCATGTGGATGTCAGATCTTTTGATGTTATCTACGAGGCCATTGATTGGATTCGCGAGGAGCTGCGAAAGTTGGCACCAAAAAAGATTACGCGCGAAGATCATGGCAAGCTTTTGGTATTAAAGGTGTTTGCCAATATACCAGCTGGGCGTATTATCGGTGGGCGTGCAAAAGATGGCATCGTACCTGCCGATGCTCAATTTGAAATCCTTCGTCAAGGTGAGGTGGTCGGGAAGGGGCGAATCATTAGCCTTCAGAGAAACAAAGTAGCGGCTACAGTTTTGCGTTCAGGTGAAGAGGGCGGATTGATGGTGCAGTCATCGCGCGCGATTGATGAGCGCGATATTTTATCATTCTTTTATGAACGAGAGGCGTAGAGAGCGACTCACTGCATTTTTGCAGGAGGCCATAGGAGAGTTTTTTTTACGCGAGTGCGCATTTGATAATGGCGTATTTGCGTCTGTGCAGTTCGTGGATCTTAATGAAGTGGCATCGCGTGCCATGATCTCAGTAAGTGTGTTTCCAGATGAAGCTCGTGATAAGGTTGCAGATATACTCAAAACGCGAGAAAATGAAGCGACGCATTTTGTGCGTCAAAAGCTCGACAACAAGTATACTCCCGCGATACGATTTTTTGTAAAATAACTTGCATATCATATCCTTACCACCTATAATAAAAGTGTGGGTGTTAAGTATAAGGTTGATAATTCATTTTTTGAAGTATGGAGTAAGCCGATGGCATATGTGCTGGGATATATTTGCGCTGACGGTAGTTTGGAGGACTCTCCGTATATAAGAGGTAAATACTTGCGTGTTAGTAGTATTGATCGAGCCAGTATCGAAAATATAAAAAAAGCTCTTGCATCAGAACATACTATTGTCGAGTCAAAACCGGACGATCCTAAACGGCAAATACAATATATGCTTAGAATTGGTGACAAAAAAATATACAACGATTTAATGAAACGAGGCGTTTATCCGCGTAAGTCGCTAACTCTTGCGTTTCCAAATATTCCAAAGAATTTTCTCGCCGACTTTGTTCGCGGGTACTTTGATGGGGATGGGTGTGTAACTATTGAGAGGGGTATTGGTACTCATGGTCAGGTAATTTTAAAAAGACTAGCGACGATTTTTACCTGTGGGTGTAGAAAATTTCTCGTCGATTTGGAAAATAAGCTTGAGAAATCTGCCAATATGAGCACGATGAAAATTTATCCAAATCAGCGCGCCTTCCAATTGCGATTTTCCACTCTCGATAGTTACAAGTTGTTCAAGTTTATGTATGAAGATGCCGAAGGCTTGTTTTTACAAAGAAAATATGACATCTTTAGAGAATATTTGAGTATCCCTGGTCGAAGTACACAAAAGAGAGCCGCCGAAATTCTTGGTAATAAGGCCTGGTGGCGAAGTGGCTAACGCTGCGGTCTGCAAAACCGCTATTCGTGGGTTCGATTCCCGCCCAGGCCTCCAAACTTATAATCTTGGAGTACCTTTTTTCATTTATGCTGAGGTGGCGAAATTGGCAGACGCGCCAGCCTTAGGAGCTGGTGGGAGCAATCCCGTGGGAGTTCGACTCTCCCCCTCAGCACAAACTCTTGAGTTTCACCTGTTTGCGCGCTATGATAGAGTACATATTTGCGGTCATCGTATAGTGGCTATTATGCGTCCTTGCCAAGGACGAGATGGGAGTTCGACTCTCCCTGACCGCACAAGTGTATTGCCGCGGTGGCGGAACGGTTTACGCAGAGGACTTAAAATCCTTGGCTCGAAAGGGCTTGTGGGTTCGAATCCCACCCGCGGCACTTTAAAGAATATATTTTAATAAAACAAAAACCCTCCGTACGGAGGGTTTTTGTTTTATTTCTTTGATTATTCCCAGAGAGTTGAGATGAGGCCGATTATGCCGTAGGCGCCTAACATGATTGTCGCTCCTAAAATGCCCCAGACAATATGCTGTTTGCCATTTTCTCTTGCTTCAGTATCTTCTGGGCTTATAACCATTTGTATGACACCCCACATAAAGACAAGAGTTGCTACAGCAAAAAGCAATGTTATAAACGGACTGATGATGCCTTCTGATATTTTATCAACGATGCCTTGTACTCCTTTAGTGGGCTGCATGAAGAACTAATTGTAAATATTTTCTGGTATTTCGCCTGTGTCAAATCCAAGTCCCTCAACCAAAAATGTCGCGACGCCCCAAATGCCTAGCATTGCCGCAAACCCCACGATACTCCAGATAATAAATTCTTTTGCATCGCCTGCTTTTTCAGAATCGCCGCCAGCCGTTATATATTTGATGATTCCAAATATAAACACAAGAGTCGCTACGGCCATAAGGAATTGAATTGCGGCCTTTACTATCCCGCCAAGTGTGCCTTCGATAAAGTCTTCAATACCACCAGTTTGAGCTAATACCATCAATGGGGCAAATGAAATTGCCAAAATAGCTGCGTGCATGAGAGCTTTTTTGCTCATAAATAAATATTATTAATTAATAATGAATAATAACGGACGACGATCTTTGCACGAGCTCACTAGAGCCCCTTTGCAAAGTTGATGACCATACTGGCTATAGGTCCTGCGCCAACGATAATAGCTGTACCAACTACAACCCACAAAAGCATAGCGCGAGCTTCCTCAAGCTTTTGTGTGTTGCCTCGTGCGGCGATAAACATAAAGCCAGTGAGCACCAAGAAAAATGCTGCTATAGGAGTGCCGAAAGCAGTGACAAAGTCGGCAATCCCACCAAGGATACCCGCAAAATCTTGTGATCCGGTAGGTGGTTTTGATATATTATTTAGCTTGGCATAAGCCGTGCCAGATATGATGCAGAGAACCGTTGCTATTAGTATAGCTCGTAGTAGTTTTTTGTGAAATGTATTGCTGTGCGTAGTCATTGTCATAGGTCTTTTAGCGATGCCTGGAAGGCGACGGCAAGCGCCCATGCGCCTATGACGATAGTAAGGCCTATAATCGCCCACAATAGTGTATCACGAGCCGTCTTCAGCTTCTCTGGGTTGCCACCAGCAGATATAAATAGAAACCCAGACCAGAAGATAAATACTACCGCCACTGGGAATGCCACAGATACGGCCGCTTTGAATATAGTCTCAAGACACGCCGGTATGCTGTCACAGTTTATCTTTATAAGGTCGCCGTAGTTTAGCGAGTCTTGTGCACTCGCAAAAAGAGGCGACATCAGCGTTATGGAAAGAATAAATAATTTAAAACTTAACATGTATATGGTGTGGCGTAACGCTTCCTCTGCAGTTGATTGCATTGCTATTGCTGTCCTCGCATGTAAATCCTTTTCCGAAATTGGCGTCTATTTTTATACCGTTGCCACTTAAAGATTTTACAGTATTATCGCTATAGCGCATATCTACTATGCTGTCACCTCCTGGTTTGTCTACACCGTGTGTCCTGTGTCCAGGTTCGGTTCCTCCTGTGATTGTAACACAGCCACCGCATCCAGCATCAACAGATATAATTTTTTGTATAGTCTCATTAGATAGCCCACCAAGGTATGTGCATCCCTTCCTATACTCTTCACATTCTCCTGTGGAAGATATTCCGATGCTAGCACCTCTTAAGTATGTTGCCGCATCTGCGTGAGAAAGACCCATCGTAACACCAGGTATTGGTGCACCGCCAACTGGCTGTATGGGCTGCGGAGGTTGCACAACTTTTGGTGGCAATACAATGTTGCACGTTTCTGCGCCACCTCCTTGGCATTTTGGTATGTCATACCATTTTGCGTTATTTATACCAAAGCCAAGCGT
>CALRCC010000024.1 GCA_943354465.1 Candidatus Ryanbacteria bacterium | reverse complement strand
GCGAATAAGATATTTAATTGCCAAATTATCAATCTCGTCGATGACTACCGAAAGGCCACCAAAGAACTGATCAATGTTTTCATGGGTCAGACCGTCAAAAATCTCAATCTCAAGATACGGATTAATCTCATACATCTGCCGCGCGGTCACGGTAGTCTTTTTGACACCAAGGCCGTCAATGCCAGTGCGGATGCGATTAGTGTTAGAGAGTTCCAGCGTGTCGTGATCAGCAATCTTCCAATGCCGTCCACCACCCTGCAGTACCGTTGCAAGCACCACGCTATTGCCCACACTTAGACCCGCAAGACCAATGGTCGAATTATAGTATTTTTCCTGCTCTTCATGATTGATAAGATTTTTGTTGCGCGCGGTGCGTACTTCAAAAAATTCTTTCTCTTCTAAAATATGTACGATGAGCGCTCGCCACGGGTAGTATACCCACCTGCCACATTGCCAGAGTGGTGCTTTCGCTTTTACGCCCGCTAAGTAATCTGCAAAAAGAGTTTTAAACTCGGGCGTATATACCTTTGACGGATTTGATACCTGAAAATATTCTTCAAGCTGGACATCATAACTGTCACTGACCTGCTGGATCTTTTCGGTTTTGAGCAACTCCTCCACCGCTACTCTGTCAGTATCAATCGACAAATCAAAAATCTGCGGTTTTACCGCATCTTCGGATTTTTTCTGTAACAATGATTCTATATTCATATATTTATTTTGTTGCCTTGCCGCCTAATCGGGCGATCATTTCCATATCATCTTCGGGGGCGACTTTGTTTTTGATAGTTTTAGCGCATACGCGACAGTGATACACGATGGTGTATTTGCCACTTTTTTCTTCAACGCCAACCGGCTTCATGAGGCCCTTGCATACAGCGTCTCTATCGCCTGGATTTACATCTACATGTTTTGACCACAGGCATTTTGGACAGTGGTTTGTATAGCCGTTGCCAGCAACATGCGTGCCACATCTCTCACATACGAAGTCTTCTATCTTGCGTTGAAATTTTGGTGTATCCATTATTTATATATTCTTTTGATAAGCGGATTGATGCGCGTTACAATTTCATAGTTTGAGGTATCAGACATATATGCGAGCGTGTCAGCACTAACGCCTTCGCCTATTATAGTAGCCTCATCGCCGACCTCAACGCCATTGATATCAGTTACATCAATGATAATCATATCCATAGAAACACGGCCAAGAATTTTTGCTTTTTTGCCGCGCACAATAAAATATCCAACGCTAGAAAGAGAACGCGGATAGCCGTGCCAATAGCCAACTGGGCAAATGGCTACTACCGAGTGGCGCCCGAGCTCTTCAGTAAAGTCATATCCAACGCGACTACCGGCAGTCAGTTCTTTGACCTCGCTGATAATAGTCTTCCACGTGAGTATTGGCTTTATACGAAGCTGACGATTAAATACCGCTTCAGCTTCTTTTGATGGCCACAGGCCATACATACCTATACCAATACGAATCATGTCATAGTGCGCCTTATGAAATAGTATCGTGCCTGATGTGGCGGATGCGTGTCTGATTGGTCTGAAACCCGCGTGATGCACGGCGTCAAGAACGCGCTCGAAGAGAGCTATCTGCGCTTCGGTATCTTTTGGAAATGCTGGATTTTTGGCTGCGGCAAAATGCGTGTAGACACCTTCAAAGCGTAAACCTGTGTTTTTCTTTTTAAAATATGGAAATATTTTGGCAATGTCGTCAGGCAAAAAACCTTGGCGATGCATACCGGTATCAATCTTGATATGCACGCGAAGTGGATTTGTGCGAGTCGCAGCTCCCACCGCCGCATTGAGTGCAACGAGGTTTGAAATAGTCACGCTAATATTTCCGCGTGCCGCATCGCGGTATAGCTCTGGCAAAGTATAGCCAAGAACCAAAATTGGCATGCGAACTCCGGCCTTGCGAAGCGCCAAAGCCTCAACTATAGAATCAACGCCTAGCCAATCGGCGCCAAATTTTTTTATAGTCTTTGAGAAATCAAGAAGCCCGTGCCCGTATGCGTTTGATTTAGTGATTGCCATCAGCATACAATCCTTGCCAGCAATCTTGCGGAATTCAGTATAGTTGTCTTTGAGTTTTTTGGTATCTATCTCGATCCAAGTGCGCAGACCATCTTTCTTTTTCATATACATAAAATACCAAAGAAAACAGCCACGCGCCAACTATTTTTTTAATTCAAATGCGTGTGGTCGTTCCATGTACGCACTACCCAACCATTTTTGGCGTCATGATCTAAAACGCTAATGCCTGTGTTTTTATTACGAAAAAGCAAAAATGTTCGTCCAAACTGCTCGTAAGTGGCATCATCGCCAAAAATAAATATCGTAAGCAACATGCTAATATATGCGCCGTGAGAAACTACGAGTATATGCCCTTCGGTACGCGATTCAAGATGACGTAAAAAACCGCGAGCACGCTCGCGAAATTCATTGTATGACTCTTCATCTGAATATCGCCAATCAGGATTTTTAGAATTTTCTATGGTGAGGCGCAAAATTTCTGTAGCTTTTGGGTTTACACGCGGTAATCCTGCGATTTCAGATGGTGTACTTTTTTCAACAATATCATCACGCCATTCAATAGGTTTTTTGAGATACTCTAAAATAATCTCGGCGGTCTTTCGCGTGCGCACGAAAGGGCTTGCGATCACCACATCAATCGGGAAATGCTTTACGCGGCGCGCCAAAAAACTCGCCTGCTCGCGACCGCGATCTGTGAGTGGATCATGCCCGTCTTGCCAGATGCCATTGTGATTTGCCTCGGATTCTCCGTGGCGAATAAGATAAATACGCATAAAAATATAAACTATTGTTAAAATCTTACCTTAAGTCCAAGCATTCTTAATATAAGCTGTTTATGTAAATTTTTCAATAAAAAAAGATCCGCCGTTCGCGTTAGCTACTAGGCGGATCATTTAGCTGTCGTGGTAATTACTTACCGTACAGCCCGCAACTCTTTGATGATATTGATCATCTGGTTTGCGTTCTGCCCAACAAACTGTCGGGCCTGACGGGATACTACTTGGTGGCAGTTAAGGCCACCAGAGAAGTCGTACCCCGGCTCGTCCTTTGAACATTTTTGCCAACTCTCTACAGATAGAGTGTTCAGCCCAAAGATGTTGCCAAGATACACATCCTTGGCCGTTACCTTCTGGCCGAAGGGCGCTGTATTCGTATAATTTCGCCCTGCTACGGCGAAATTATCATTGAGACTCCTCAAGCTCATTATGGTCAAATCATGCTGACCATAATTCACCCTCTCGAAGCCAGAGATCAGCTCGCTTAACCCCCTATCGTGCCATTTCGACACGATATTCATGAGCTCCACGATCCCCACAAGAGGATCTCTCAGACCAGCAATACTGGCCAGAGAGTCCTTGAGGCTATCCAACTCTGGCAAAATAGTACGGAGAGCCCTCTTCGGCGTCCTACTGAAGAACGCCTTGAATCTATTTAAAAACCCCATCGATTCCTTCCTCCATTGTTAATGATCAGACACAAACCAACTACTTAATATGATAGCACATATAAATGCACTTGTCAAACACACTTCACAACGAACGAAAATATTTATTACCAAGCAGTCCGCTCGGTAGGAATCGAACCTACGACCATCTCCTTAAAAGGGAGCTGCTCTACCAACTGAGCTACGAGCGGATATTTACGATCTCCTACTCAAAAGAGCAAGAGCAATAATTGGCGCAATTGCCCAAACAACATACGCGTCAGTGCCTGCAAAAAGAGTATTTATTATTGGTGACAATTTTATAATACCCCGAAATGAAATTATGTTCAAGGTACCGGCGACAAAAATACCAACAGAAAGAAAACTTATTGTAAGCGCAGGAAGCCATCTGTAACTTGCCCTTCCAATCCCGCGTAAAAAAATCCGTTCTGTAAATATGAAAAGTAGCGCCAGTACGACACCGTAGACTATCAAATTGCGATACAAGTGAGCGCCAAGGCTACGGCTATCAAGAAGCTCAAATATAAGTGGAGATATAAAAAGCGCCAAATATGTAGATAACAAAAACGCAAGAAGTTTCGCCTTTCCTCCCATCATGCCCCATAAAAATCCGGCGCACAGAAAAAAGACGATAACCAATATATCGGCGGCTGGATTGCGCAGATATGCCGCAAGTCCCTCTGCGTATGCGATATATGTAGCCATTTAGAAACCTTCGCGCTTAAGTTCCTCAATAAGTGCCTTAAGTGCAGTAGTTATTTTTTTTGGCATACTGATTTTTACTTCAATCAATAAGTCTCCCCTACCTCCATCATCACGCATGATTCCTTTTCCAGCTACCTTTAATACTTCGCCATCTGCAACTCCTTGCGGAATTTTTATTTTAATTTTACCGTCCAATGTTTCGATATCTTCTGAAGATCCGACTAATGCCGTTGAAAGAGGTATATCTAATCGCATGACCAGATCGTGTCGTATGCGCTTAAATGTTGCGTGAGGCAAAACATGAACCTTCACGTACAGGTCTCCAGAGTCAGCGCTTGGAGCGGCCTCGCCTTTGCCAGAGATTCTGATTACCTCGCCGTCTTCAATGCCTGACGGAACGATTATATGGGCCTCCTCACTCTTTATAACGATTGTCTCGCCATGACATGCCCTACATTTCTTTTCAGGTACCTTGCCCTTGCCTCCGCATGAACCGCACTCAACCATTTTTGTAAAAGTTCCAAAAAGTGACTTACGGGTATCGCGTAAAGTGCCCGCACCATGGCATGTGACACATGTAGAAAGCGTAGAACCCTTTTCTGCTCCAGTGCCCTTACACTCATCGCACAGCGCACGCTTGCGAATCAAAACACGACGCTCCGTACCGAATATAGCTTCGGCAAATGGAATCTCAATATCAATAGAAATATCGCGGCCTCTGCGCTTGCCACCTCCACCACGCCCAAATACAGTCTCGAAGATATCGCCAACATCCATTTGATCAAAACCAAAGTTGCCGAAGTCAAAACCACCAAAACCAGCGCCTTCTTGGCCACTGCCTCCTGATGAGCCAAAGCGGTCATACTGTGATCGTTTGTCATCATTTGAGAGTATTTGATAAGCCTCGTTTATCTCTTTGAATCGTTTTTCATCTCCCCCTTTTTTATCTGGATGACATTGATGAGCAAGCTTACGATATGCTTTTTTGACATCTTCTTTTGTGGCGTTACGGGGAACACCTAGAATATCATAATAATCTTTCATATGTGTTTCATACTAGAAAAATGAATAAGTAAATACATTTGCCTGTATTGTCCTTATCCCAATAATACCACATCTACGCAATATACGCAAAGTTAAACTCGCGATCATAATCGCCACCCAACAAAGTAATGATCCAAAAATCCTCAATACAATAAAAAATCCTACGGCATACGCGATTGGAAAAATCCCTTGAAATCTTGCAGACTGATCGCGCATGATATTGATACCTATCGCATGAACCATATCGCCCATTTTTTGGTCAAACACTGTGTCAAATAGCCACCTAGGAACTAACGCTTCTATCTCCAAGCTTTGTTGTGGCGCGACTATAAAAGCGGCAACAGCAATCGTAGCGGCAAGAAATGTCGCCGTAATTGGCAAGCATGCTCGCAGTACCCAGATGATACCGCCATCAAGAGTGCGCTTCATCAGATATTTAGCACGCCAAATTCCGAAAAGACCGGCACAGAAAAAAAGTGTAGCTATCCCGATAAAAAAATAATCGCGATACCAAATTACACTAATATATGATGCGAGCGCCCAACCGATAACCAGTAAACGCGTGCTATCTACCAATATAGCCAGAAGCCCGCACATAACTAAAAATAAGACAGTAGCTATGATCGCGCTCCAAATCAAATTCATATGATCCCACGAGAGATCTGGCAAAAGAGTTGAAACGGAAATCCACAATAGCAAAGCAGATATTGCGAATACGGTAGTTAGGATTGATTCTTTAGTTGGCGCCAGCATCGCCCGTTTTATCATCCTTTACTTCTTCATGTTCAACTGGTGTCGCCTCAGGCGTAGCATCCGGTTCTTTTTTATAAATCAATTCACCTATTTTTTGAGCTGCCACTGAATAAGTAGTCGCCTTATCGCGTATTTTTGTTGCATCATCACTCTTCATGGCTTCATCAAGATCTTTTTTCTTATCTTCAATTTCTTTTTTGAGCGCTTCTGGAACTTTATCGCCAGCATCGCGTACTGCTTTTTCTGTCGCATACACCATTGTATCAGCGATATTGCGAGCTTCAGCTAAATCACGCTTTTTCTTGTCTTCATCTGCATGTGTAGTGGCATCCTGCTTCATACGCTCAATATCATCTTTTGAAAGACCGCTTGACGCCTCAATTCGTACTGACTGTTCTTTACCGGTTCCTTTATCTTTTGCCTTAACCGACAAAATGCCATTAGCATCAACATCAAACGACACCTCTACTTGAGGCGTGCCTCGAGGCGCTGGAGGTATACCATCAAGTATAAAGCGACCGAGTGTTTTATTATCTGTCGCCATCTCACGTTCGCCCTGCAAAATATGTATTTCAACAGATGGCTGACTATCAGCAGCCGTTGAGAATACTTGAGTTTTTGCAGTAGGGATTGTGGTATTTTTTTCAATGATACGCGTAAACACTCCACCAAAAGTTTCTAGCCCAACCGAAAGAGGCGTGACATCGAGCAACAAGACATCCTTTACATCGCCCTGCAAAATACCTGCTTGCACTGCAGCGCCAAGAGCGACGACTTCATCTGGATTTATCGTGCGATTTGGCTCTTTGCCAAAAAGTTTTTTAACCGCTTCTACGATTGCTGGCATGCGAGTCTGGCCACCTACCAAGATAACCTCATTGATATCACCTATTGTCAGTCCGGAATCTTTTACAACTTGGTTTGTGATCGTGATTGATTTTGCTATATAGTCGCCTACGAGCTGTTCTAGATCCGCGCGCTTAAGCTTCAAAAGCAAATGCTGTGGGCCAGATTCATTGGAAGTAATAAACGGGATATTTACTTCCGCCTCTATCGTCCCTGAAAGCTCGTGCTTTGCCTTCTCCGCGGCCTCTTTCAATCGCTGAAGCGCGATAGCATCTTTGGACACATCAATGCCTGATTGTTTTTTAAATTCGGATACAATCCATTCAATAATTTTTTGATCGAAGTCGTCGCCACCCAAATGCGTATCACCGCCAGTAGCTTTTACTTCTATCGTATCCTCTACGATATCAAGAACGGACACATCAAAGGTCCCGCCACCGAAATCATATACGACTACTTTCTCATCTTTCTTTTTGTTGAATCCGTACGCGAGAGCTGCCGCTGTTGGCTCATTTAAAATACGGCGCACAGTGAGACCCGCGATTTCGCCAGCATCTTTTGTCGCCTTGCGCTGTGAGTCATTGAAATAAGCTGGAACGGTTATGATCGCTTCTGTTATTTTCTCACCTAATTTTTCTTCGGCATCAGCCTTAAGCTTCTGCAAAATCATTGCTGATATTTCTTCTGGACGATATCCCTTACCTCCCATCTCAATCTCAATGCCACTATTGGCTGACTCTTTGAGCGCATAAGGCAAAAGAGTCTTATCACGCTGTACTTCGGCATCAGAAAATTTGCGCCCGATTAGACGCTTCGCTGAATAAATAGTTCCACGCGGGTTTGTAACCGCTTGGCGTTTTGCGATCAAGCCGGCCAAACGCTCGTTTGATTTTGAGAGCGCGACAATAGACGGCGTTGTACGATTGCCTTCTTTATTTTCGATTATTTTTGGATTACCGCCCTCGATAACTGCTATCGCAGAGTTTGTAGTACCCAAGTCAATTCCAAGTATTTTTGCCATAGTATTTTTTATTTATTATTCTTTTTTAAATTCACCCACGCTTACTTTTGCTGGACGGATAACTCGATCACCTATCCGATACCCTTTTTGAAGCTCCGTGATAACCATGTTGTCATCAGATTCGCTAACGACAGTTTTTACTTCGATTGCTTCATGCCAGATTGGATCAAACGGTTTTCCAAGCGCATCGATTGATTCAATATCATAACGCTTCAAAATACCTTTTAGCTTCTCTAGTGTGTTGCGCATGCCTTGCACCCACGGAGAATCCGGTGGCGGTATAGCAAACGCGCCTTCAAAAGTATCTACAACGTCAAGGATCTCGCGCATCATACGAATCTCTGCGTATTGTATGGCTGACTCTTGGCTTTTGCGCGATTCACGCTCGGCGTTTGAATAGTCTGCCTTTGCACGCTGCCAGCCCTGCAAATACTCTTCTTTTTCTTGTTTGCATATTTTGAGAGCATGTTTGAGTTTCGCTAGCTT
>CALRCC010000023.1 GCA_943354465.1 Candidatus Ryanbacteria bacterium | reverse complement strand
GTCGAGCGCTCACAAGACGAGCATGATGCACGCGTGTTTTTGTATCGCCCAACTCTCGATCTTTTTAAATATCTTGGCATCACATCAAGCGCCGAATTGCCAAGTTATGATGATATAGCAAAAGACCTCAAAGAGTATGCTTGATTTCACATCCGCCATAGCCGTATTTACCGGCTTTTTGACGATTTTTGGTATAGGATTGCCTATCATCACGCCAAGTACAAAGCAGGCGACAACGCTAATACCGCAAATGCAGATAATGCTTGATAGCTCGTATACAGCAAAAAGTATTTTGATAGCAAATATCGCCGATGACTCACACCTCGCAGAACGAGCAATCAATGATATACGCCCGATCGCCAGCCTCACAAAGATTATGACGGGGCTTTTGGCTATAGAAATATTATCGCCAAATACCCCTATCATTATGTCAAAAGATGCAGTTTCTACTCCCGGAGATCTTGCTGATTTTCAGGCTGGAGAAGTTGTCATTATGCGTGACGCACTTTATGCGCTTATGATGCCATCATCAAACCATATCGCCATGGCTATAGCTGAAACTGTAGGAGATCGTTTGGGCGGAAAAACATTTGATGAAAAAATAGAACGCTTTGTTCACATGATGAATGAAAGGGCGCGATTTTTAAATATGAAAGACACTATTTATCGTAATCCGACTGGCCTTGATCTAAAAAACAACGAACCCAGCAATCTTTCTTCCGCCAATGACATTCTCAAGCTTTTGCGTTTTTCACTCAACACTCCAATATTGTGGGAACCGTCGCGAGAAAGCCAAAAGATAGTAACTTCATTTGGACAGCGTCGTCATGTCTTTACAAATAGAAACCCTCTTACTCCTTATATTGTCAATTTAATCGGTACCAAAACTGGTACAACAAAAGCGTCTGGCGAAAATATAATTATCATATACGAGGAAATATTAGGCACACCGCAAGCAATAATCATTTTGGGCGCGCAACCTGGGCAACGTGTGATTGAGGCCGAATCCCTCCTCATAAAGACAGGAGGTATGGTACAATAGATAGTATGGAAGATGTGATACTACTAGACGTTCTAAAAGTCTTTGGTCTTGCGATTTTTTCTTTTTTTGTCGCTTTTTTGGTTACTCCGCTTCTAACTCATTATTTGTATACGTATAAAATGTGGCGCCCAAATGTCGCACGCAAGGCGACTACTGGTGAGCACGCATCTGTTATATCGGGGATACTCAAAAAGCGAACGCGTGTTGATACTCCGCGCATGGGCGGTATTTTGATCTGGGGCACGACTGTTTTTGTCGCTATTTTCCTTTGGCTATTGAGTCAGATATATGACAACGCACTTTTTTCAAAGCTCACATTTCTCTCGCGTAATCAGACATGGCTGCCATTTATAGCCCTTATCGCAGGGTCACTGACTGGGCTTCTTGATGATTGGATGGCAGTACGTGGGCGTGATACATATGTTGGTGGAGGGCTGGATCTAAAGGCGCGGATTGGTGCAGTTCTTGTCATCGGCGCAGTTGGTGCATGGTGGTTTTATAGTCAGCTTGAGATGCGTGGCATCTACATACCATTTTTGGGCGATCTAACTCTCGGAATTTTCTTTATACCGTTTTTTATGTTTACGATGCTTGCCGTTTTTGCTGGAGGCGTTATTGATGGGCTAGACGGGCTCGCCGGCGGTGTTTTTGCGTCAATCATAGCGGCATATGCCGGTATAGCTTTTTTTCAAAATCAACTTGATCTTGCTGCATTTTTGTCCGTGATAGGAGGAGCTCTGCTTGCTTTTTTATGGTACAACATACCGCCAGCACGTTTTTATATGGGCGAGACTGGCATGCTGGGACTTACATCAATGCTAACAGTTGTAGCTTTTTTGACTGGCGCTGTAGCCGTATTGCCAATCATCGCTTTTCCGTTGGTAGTTGAAGTTGCGTCAAATATTATCCAGCTTTCATCAAAGTATTTTCGTGGCAAAAAAGTATTTTTAGCCGCTCCAATTCATCATCACTTTGAAGCCATCGGATGGCCTCACTATAAAGTTACTATGCGATTTTGGATTGTAAGCGTTGTATGCGCGATTATGGGCATGGTTATTCATATCATAGGTAAATAATATGGCTGCTTATTCATATATAATCAAAGGAGGCACAATTGTAGACGGGTCTGGATCGCCGATGTACAAAGGCGACGTCGGCATATACGGCGAGATAATAAAAGAGGTCGGATCTATGGGCAGGGGACGCGCGACGCGTGTCATTGATGCTACTGGCAAATACATAACTCCTGGATTTATAGATGTCACGAATCATTCAGATACGCACTGGACACTTTTTACTTATCAAGCGCAAGAAAATTTGCTCGCGCAAGGCATTACAACCATCATAGGCGGTGCATGCGGATCATCGTTGGCGCCGATTGTCGATCAAAGAGCTATAAGCCATATTCAAAAATGGACAGACGCATCAAATTTCAATATAAATTGGCGCAGTATGGAAGAATTTTATAATGAATTAGGCAAGCGCTCTATCGGAGTCAATGTTGGCAGTATGGTTGGGTACTCAACGCTACGAAACAATGTAGCTACTGACAATGTAAAAGAGCTAGCCCGACAAGACCTTGAATCAATGAAATTGCTTTTAAAACGCTCTTTGGACGAAGGAGCGTTTGGACTTTCTATCGGTCTTTCTTATTTACCAAATACTCTTGCCACTCAAGAGGAGGTCATTGAGCTCGCGCGTATCGTCGCAGAAGCAGGCAAGGTTGTCAGTATCCATATGCGCAATGAAGGGCGTAGGCTTCTCGCATCGGTCGCTGAAGTCATCAATATCGCGCGATCATCTGGTGCGCAAGTACATATAGCACACCTAAAGGCGATCGGCAGAAAGGCATGGCAAGATTTTCCAAAAGCGCTAACGATTATTCGCAAAGCACGCAAATATGAGAACCTGCCAATTTCAGTAGACTTTTTTCCATATTTGCGCACAGGATCATTGTTATCCAATTTATTGCCAGAATGGATTATGGAAGGAGGCCAGCCAGGCGCCATTGCAATGCTTTCTGATAAATCAAAACGAGAATCAGTTTTGGAAACAATCAAAAGTTTGACACTGCATTACGACAAAATTGTGATAGCCGAAGCCCAAAAAGATAAAAAGATTATCGGCAAGACCATCGCAGATATTTCCGCGCAATCAGGGCTTTCTCTAGAGGAGACATTCATCCAAATACTTGTAGTAAACGGCCTCAGCGTTACTATTTTTTCAAAAACCCTCAAAAGTAAACATCTCGTAACGATTGCCAAAGAACCATACAGTATGTTCGCGTCTGATGGCGTTGGTGATCCAAAGGGTAGAAAGGATCTGACACATCCGCGTTCGTATGGTGCGGCGCCACGATATCTTGATCGTCTTGTGCGAAAGTCAAAAGTGCTTTCGTGGGAAGAAGCCGTAAAACGCATGACCGCGGTACCTGCGGCACATCTTGGTATCGCAGGAGAAAGAGGGTCGATTAAAAAAGGAGCTTTTGCAGATATCGTTGTCATTGATCCTGATGGCATTCGCGATACTGCAACATATAATGATCCTTATCAATATCCAAAAGGCATTGAATATGTATTCACAAACGGACGACTCGCAATTGAAAAAGGCGCACCTACGGGAGCGCTTGCGGGCAAAATTCTTCGCCGCGGATAATTACGATCCGCGCATTTTGATTTTGGGCCTCGGCACTCTTGGCGGTGGAGTTGGCGTTGCCAAATTTTTTGCGGAGCTCGGCTATAGCGTTACAGTCACTGATCTGCGATCAAAAAAAGATTTAAAAAAATCACTATCAATTTTAAAACAATATAGACATATACGCTACGTGTTGGGCAAACACGATAAGCGCGATATACGAGACGCCGATCTTATTGTCAAAAATCCATCTGTGCCACTCACGTCTCCTTTTATACTAGAAGCAAAAAAACTGCGCATACCGATTACTAGCGACGCTGATATATTTTTATCGGTGATGCCACATGAGCGTATTATCGGAGTTACTGGCACCAAAGGGAAAACTACTACAACTTTGTTGATTCGGCATCTTTTGGGGAAAGACGCTATCGCTGTTGGCGTGCCTGGCGTATCGTTTTTTGATATTTTACAGCAAAAGAAAATGCCGAGATGGATTGTAGCCGAACTTTCAAGTTTTGATCTTGATCTTGTGACTCAAGGACCTTCAATAGCCGTCATCACATCTCTCTTTGCTGATCATCTCAACCGCTATACATCATTTGCCGCGTATGCAAAAGCAAAAATGCATATTGTATTGCAACATACGCGCAAAGACCGCTCATTTGTATGGTATGACAGAGAGTCCACACGCTATTTCCCAAAGACATACAATGGCAGGCTTATGCTTGTGAGTGAACGGCAAATGCCAGAATATGAAAAACATGCTTCATGGCGTATCGCGCGGCCAGCTATAGCTCTTGCGGTTGCTGTCGCGCGCTCTACTGGTGTTCCTAGCAGTATACTAAAGAGGCGACTTTTATCATTTGACGCACCAACAGGGCGTCTTGAAGTCGTACGCAAAACACGAAATATAGTATTTATTGACGATACAACATCTACAAATCCTGGTTCAGCTGCATTTTCTCTTGCCGCAGTCGCACGTGAATGGCGAGATATTACAATAATCACAGGAGGCGAAGATAAAAAATTCCCAGAAAAAGATATTCGTGCCTACGCAAATGCTATTAAAAAATATCATCCAACGATTATACTTTTGCCAGGATCATTTAGCGATAGAATTAAAAAATATATCGGAGCAGTAAAAATAGTGAACAGTATGCAAAAAGCTGTATCTCTCGCTATTGGCGCTCACGGGGTAGTGGTATTGTTGCCTGGCGCGGCTAGTTTTAATATATTCCGCAATGAATATGATAGGAGCGCTCAATTTCAACGCGCCGTAAAGCGATTGCGCGCATGATAAAACGCGCGGATAAAATATTGTTGGCCTCCATAGCTTTTTTATTGATTGCTGGCATAATTACATTTGCTTCAGCGTCAGCGCCACGCTCTGTACGAATATTTGGCAATTCATATTCTTATTTTTTACGTCAACTTATTCTTGGATTTGGATTGGGAGGAGTACTTTTTGTTATTGGGTTGCGCACGCCAATCGCAGTATGGAAAAAATATGCGCCAATGCTTTTACTAACGAGCCTACTGATAATGATTGCAATGTTTAGTATCAGCAGTATCAGTCTCACAGTTGGCGGCGCGACGCGCTGGATAGTGATTGGAGGAGTTTCATTTCAACCATCAGAACTCTTAAAATTTACTTTTATAGCGTATCTTGCCGCATGGATCCACTCGCGTCGCCGTGAACTGCCAAGCTTCTTGTTTGGCTTGATGCCATTTTTAGCAATCACGGGTATCGTTGGTCTATTTTTGCTAGCAGAGCCTGACCTAGGCACTTTTGGTGTGATAGCGCTTACGTCACTTGGTATGTTTGTGATGGGTGGAGGGCGTGCGACGCAAGTCGGACTAATACTTTTGTTAGGCATTCTTTTTTTATTGGGGATGAGTGTTTTAGAGCCGTATCGTATGAATCGATGGTTTGTTTTTTTTGATTCAAATACTGACCCACAGGGCATCGGCTACCAAATAAATCAAGCTAGGATTGCTATAGGATCTGGCGGACTATTTGGTAGAGGGGTCGGCCTTTCAAGACAAAAATTTTATCTGCCAGAACCTGATGGTGACGCTGTGTTCGCTGTGTTCGCTGAAGAATATGGATTAATCGGTGTTTTGGTGCTAATGTGCGCCTTTTTTCTCTTTACTACGCGTGGTATGCTGGCGTCAGCGCATGCGCGAGACCCATTTGCCAAGCTTCTTGCATCTGGCATCACACTTTTAATCGCTACGCAGGTCATTGTTAATACAGCAGCGCTTTCAGGCCTTTTACCTCTTACTGGGATACCGTTGCCATTTATGAGCTTGGGTGGAACGGCTATAGCATTTCTTCTTTTTGAGATGGGAGTGCTGGTTCAAATTTCAAAACATAAACATCTATGAAAATAGTACTTTTAGGCGGCGGCACAGGCGGGCATTTCTATCCTTTGCTGGCAGTCGCGCGCTCACTTCGCGATATTGCTGAAGAAGAGCGTCTAGTATCACTCAATATTACGCTGATGGGCGACAAGCCATTTGACCCTGATGCTATGCGAGAAGAATCTGTCCAATTTGAGATGATACCAGCAGGAAAACTGCGTCGCTATTTTTCGTTACTAAATATTACTGATAGCATAAAAACTATACGCGGGATCTTCCGAGCTCTTTGGAAGTTTACAATAAGCCCACCTGATATTATCTTTTCAAAAGGTGGGTACGATGCATTTCCAGCGCTTGTTGCCGCGCGCATATATCGTATACCAGTCATGATACACGAGTCAGACGCTGTGCCAGGAGCTGTCAATTCATGGACTGCAAAATTCGCGCGAAGAATCGGCGTATCATTTCCAGAGGCAGCTAAATATTTTCCGACAGACAAAGTGGCGCTACTGGGCAATCCAATCCGCCACGGTATTTTGGGCGGATCGTCTGATGAAGCATTTGATATTTTTAGTCTTGAGACAGGGATACCAATAGTACTTATCCTTGGTGGATCGCAGGGAGCCCAAAAAATAAATGATATCGTTCTATCAATACTAGCGGAGATGGTGGAAACTTTTCAGATCATACATTCAACTGGATCGGCAAACCATGATGATGTAGCCAAAGAAGCAGAAGTTGTACTTGGTGATTCTCCTCATAAATCTCGCTATCACCATTTCCCACTTATGACGGCGAGCCAACTGCGAAATTCAGCATTTGTGGCGAATGTAGCTGTATCAAGAGCTGGTGCTGGCAGTATCTTTGAGCTTGCCGCATGGCATCTACCAGCCATCCTTGTGCCAATTACTGATTCCGCGCAAAATCATCAACGAGAAAATGCTTATAGCTATGCGAGGACAGGATCTGCCGTTGTCATCGAAGAAGCAAACTTGTCGCCACATGTGCTTGTATCAGAGATACAAAAGATTATTACTGATACAGCTCGCGCGTCAGAGATGAAGCAAGCCGCTGGTACATTCGCACGCATTGATGCATCACGCAAAATAGCAAACGAGCTAATCCACCTTGGCATACATGAATAACAAAATACGGGTGCGCATCGCTCCTTCTCCGACCGGCTTTATGCATATTGGTACAGCGCGCACAGCTCTTTTTAATTGGATGTTCGCAAAGCAACACAATGGCGCGTTTTTATTGCGCATTGAAGATACGGACAAAGATCGATCAAAAAAAGAATTTGAAGATGATATTATAAAAAATCTCGCGTGGCTTGGACTCGAGCATGATGAATTTTATCGCCAATCAGAACACATAGAAAACCATACGGTCAACTTAAAAAAACTTCTTGATAGCAACAAGGCATTTTGGTGCGCTCATACAATAAAAGAGCTAGAGATAGAGGCAGAACAACAGCGCGCGGCAAAAGAACCGCCTCGCCATATATGCGAGCATCGTGACATAGGTAGAACAGATGGCATCATACGCCTTCGCAACGACGCTACTGATAGTATTGTTATCAATGACATGATTCGCGGCGATATCACTTACGATCCACGACTCTTTGGAGATATTTCTCTCGCTAAAAATATAAGTGAACCTTTATATAATTTTGTAGTCACTGTAGATGACTTTGATGCGAAGATATCACACGTAATACGCGGTGAAGATCACATAACAAATACACCTAAGCAGATTTTAATTGGTCGCGCGCTCGGTTTCTCCGAACCTATGTGGGCGCACTTGCCATTGTTGCTCGCCAAAGATAGAACAAAACTTTCAAAGCGCAATGGTGGCTTATCAGTAGGGGACTGTCGCGAAAGCGGTTATATACGCGAGGCGATTATTAATTTTATAGCGCTTTTGGGTTGGCATCCAAAAGATGAAATAGGAGAAGTGCTGGATCTAGAGACAATCACAAAAGAGTTTGATATCACGCGCGCGCAACGCGGTGGCGCGATTGTTGATACCGAAAAACTTGATTGGCTCAATCGTGAGCATATAAAACGACTTCCGCCAGATGAACAAATCAAGATTGCCGAACCATTTATAAGTGCTGACTTAAAAAAACAAATTGAATCTCGCGTTGATAAATATATCTCTGCGGTCATGCCACGCATCACCAAACTTACAGAAATCAACGCAGCAATCAAAAGCATTATTGACATACCGGAATACAACGCAGACTTACTGCTATGGAAGGGCAAGATCGATCGTATAAAAGCGAAAGAAATATTAGAATCAATATTATCGGACATCACAGACATTGAGACGGCGGATGTCAGCCTTGCCTCACTTATAAAAAAAGAAGGTACGGGTCCTGTGCTCTGGCCACTCCGCGTGTCTCTTTCTGGTAACGCCATATCGCCAAGTCCATACGAGTTACTCTATGCGCTAGGTCTTGATGAGGCTCGCGCCCGTGTACGCATAGCTATCAGCAAACTTGATGCATAATTTGCGTTATTTTTCTGTT
>CALRCC010000022.1 GCA_943354465.1 Candidatus Ryanbacteria bacterium | reverse complement strand
TAGGACTGTTTGCATCGCGCGCTTTGCCCCTTGAGGGGCGGCGACAGATTTGTCAGCGATATATACATACCGAATGAGCGTGTTGTATCCTGGCTTCGCAAGATTTAATTCAATCGCTTTTAGGACTTCGGTCTCACCAGGCGTACGGCTCGGCCTATCAGCATACTCGCCAAGTGGTCCCTTAATCACTTTTTCTTCTCGCGTTTTTAGTTTATCTACAAGCTTGAGCCCCTCTTCACGCCATTTTTGATCAGCTGGCTGAATCAAAATTTGTAGCAAATAATTTTCCTTGCGGTTAATCTTCTGAAAAACTTCAAGAAGCGACGAGATCGGATCAAGGCTTCGCTCCTCATCCATAGATTCAAACTTCAAATATGTGCGAATAGGATACGCATCCGGCTTTCCCAACACAAACTCCGTGCCCCACAATACCAGATTACGCTCATACATGGCTGACATATTGTCAGGAAAGCGGTCAAGATATTCTGGTACAACACTTATCTCAAGCATAGAATAATTTGCGTACAAATTTGCCTCAACAATACGGCGATGCTTCTCTGGCGTACGAATATAAAAATGGATATCTCCACCAAAGCTTGTAATCTCAAGACTAAACCACAACGTGACCTCACCGTGGAGGTATGTTTCCTCAAAATCACCAGCTGAATTGCGCACGCTTGAGAGCGCGGTAAGAAACTGATCCATTGCTACTGGGCTCTTGAGTACCTCACGCGGCATTTTGAGCTCAAGAAGCGTCCATACAATAGCCTCTTTATATAAACTCTGACGCCATGCTAGCCACAACGCCCTAAAAATAATAAAAAGCGATGGAGCAAGCCACAGCCACCAAAAGTGGAAAAGGAGCTTAATTGTTATAATCGTTGGCTCGAAAAACTCGGCAAAATGCATGTATTACGAAACTATAGTATAAGTGCCATCATCAAGCGTCTTAAATAATTTTTTATTTTGTAAATTAATAAAAATAGTACTCGCCTTTACCTGTCTTTGACGCATGACCTCCTCTAAGATCTCTTCGCGAGTCAATGCGCGGCCTTTGAGCAACTGTACCAAAACATCTTTAACGAAACCAGGCTCATACCCCCACTCACTAAGAGCATACAAGCCACGGCCAACTAGCACAAAACGGCTATCTTTGATAAGTTCGTTGTGTACGGTCTGAACATGTACTGATTTGCGGGAAAATTTACCTATTTGTTCAGCGATATCGCGAAAATGCATCGGCTCTTTTGCTCGTGCGAGCGCCACAAATGCACTGTCACGCATACCACGCGGACGAATAAACGGAGATGAAATATGCCCATACTCGCCCCAAGCATTCTGCTCGATCTCTTTAGATAACCCAACGTATGTGGCAAGTGCCGGACTTTTTTCATCTACGTGTACGCCTGTCTTTTTTAAATGAGCCGCTAAACTCACAAATGTGCTATCAGCTGATAGCGTCACGCCTTGCTCACGAAGCGAGCGCGCAAACGCTGACAGTGCCGCCTCAATACCGGCTACTGGCGCATCAGCAATATTCCAACGAGCGTAAAGCCTATCATCCGCCTTACGGCGACGAGTTGAATCAGCCAAATCACAAAAAAGAATAAGTGTATTTTTGTCTTTAACTTGTGAAAATTCTGGCAAAGATAAAAAGTTTGTCTCAGAGATAACGCCACCAACTCTAGATAAAATGTCTTTTATAATAGATTCTTGAGGCGCAAACTCAGCGAATAGCGGAGATTTTTTGAGACGACGAATAGCATCATTTTCTATCTGACGCACGCGTTCACGAGTAATACCCTCGCGCTTACCAATCGCCTCAAGGGTCATACATCCACTCTCACCTATACCGTAGCGACGCTTAAGTACGCCTCGAGCACGCGTAGGAAGCTCTCCAAAAAATTTAGCCATTTGCTTTTCAAATGCGGCTGGGAGCGAAGTCATAATTAGATGTTTTTACTTTATCATATAACCACAAAATAATCAAGAGGTCAATACTGCCATATCCATGCCCTCATATGCCTTCAAATCTGAAGACCTAATTGCTATAGATTCGATGATGCCTATAGACGCCATAAGGGTAACCAGGAACGATCCGCCATAGCTCATGAACGGAAGGCCTATGCCAGTGATAGGCAAGAGCCCAAGATTCATGCCTACGTGGATCGTGATATGTCCAACGATCAAAAAACAAATGCCAAGTCCAAACAGTTTTGAGAAATTGTCAGGCGACATCATGCCAATATGCAAGATACGCCAAAAAATTAGTGCAAATGATAAAAACACAAAAATAATGCCTACGAATCCCCATTCTTCCGCGAACGCAGCGAACATAAAATCAGTTTCTGATTCTGGTAAAAAGTTTAAACGCGATTGCGTGCCGTATCCTACTCCCTTGCCAAAGATCTCTCCTGATCCGACAGCTATCATGGCCTGTATCGCATGATATCCTGATTTTTTTGAATCATATTCTGGATTAAAAAAGGCGACAACGCGCGTTTTTTGGTACGGTTGAAGCACGAAGAACCAGCCGACCACCGCTATGATAACGCCCAGTCCGATGAATAGCGCAATATGCCTCATTGTGAGACCGGAGAATAAAAGCATCGATATCCATATAAAAAATAAAATTGCCGCTGAGCCAAAGTCAGGATGCAGAAATACAAGCGTCATTGGTATAATCAAATATAAAAATGAAATAACTATATGCCTAAAAAGCGCGATCTCTACATAGCGCCGTGAAAAATATTTGGCAAATACCAAAACAAGGAATAGCTTGATTGGCTCGACTGGCTCCACGGCGAATCCGCCAATATAAAACCAGCTTTGCGCGCCACGCGTCGCAAACCCTATCACTGCCAAAAGTATCAATGAGCCTACACCTAAAGTGTAAAGCCCTAAAATGGCCGCGCTTGATTTGAATGCCCTCCAATCAATAGCCGCGCAAATAAACATAACGATGGTGCCTACGCCAACCCATATAAGCTGACGCCAAAAAAAGTAATCATTTCCAGAGAATGACTTCATAGTAAGAAGTCCGAAAAACAAAAGCGGAGCAATGCCGCAAATGAGCAACCAATCAAATCGGCGCAAAGCATTCATACGACGATTATCGTATCATCGCAATATCCTGCGGTAAAGTGGCGCGATAGTTTTTGGCTTCTCAAATGAAGATGGTGGCCATGTAAAGATCACGTCTTTAGTCGATTGAGGTGGGAATATATCTATGACAGTCTTGCTTGCGGCGTATGCGTTGCCATCTGCGTTTTCGAGACGTAATGTAATCTCAATATTTTTTTCTTCAAACAAAGATCTGTTGGCCAAAGTCGCACGGACTATTGGATTTGGGGTTTCCTCATAGCTCTGCCCGACCAAATCAATCTTAAGCGGGTCACTCATGGTCATCCGCTCCCACGCTATCGGCTTATAATCAAACTCAACATACGAAGGATATAAGGGTCCTGTCACTAAATTGCTTTCAAAAATAAATGTCTGCTCTCCTGGATAAATAAACGTATTCCCATCTTTTTTGGATACAAGCAATCCAGCTCTGTCATAAACACGAAAGATATATTCAAATTTTTTGGCTCCAAGCTTAATATTTTGGTTCTCTATAAGGGCTCCTACATCAAAAACACCAGACCGTACGGCAAAATGATCTTTCCAGAGCACAATTGGGGGCTTGGCAATCTCGCCAAAGCATTTATTTGTACAAGATCCACCACAATCAACTCCTTCTTCTGCGCCATTTTGCTTTTCATCAACACATGATGGCTGTGGCCAAAATGACCACGCGAGCACGGTAATCAAAATCCCAAGCAAAAGGAAGAGAATGCCAAATCCAGCTAATCTCCGCTTTAGTGTCCAAAGTCTCATTAAATATATTATATCAAAATAAAAGGCATGAAGCGACCGATGCCGCTTCATGCCTTTTTGCTCATTCGCTTATCATGGCTCGTTGTAGATGTGCGCGGGTGGCTCATCGAAAACATGCGCATCTTTAACGTATTCCGTAGCAGCAAGTGCTGTTGCCATGGCAACCAACATTGCAATAACAAAAGACGCGATCCTATTCATACTCTGTCCTCCTCTAAATAAAAAACAATGAACTCTTAACCAAAAAAAGCATAACACATGCTAGGATAAAAGTCAATATTTGAGTCAAAAGTCCTGGCGGCGACCTACTGTCCCCTGATGAGTATCATCGGCTCAACGGCGTTTTACGACTCTGTTCGGAATGGGAAGAGGTAGTACCACCGTGACGAGCCACCAGGACCTTGGACTCAAAATATATAATTTTCAAAAAAAATTTGGCAAGAAAAAAACCATAGGCAATCTATACATTGTCTAACGGAGAACTCGGACTATTAGTACCCCTCGGCTAAACACATTGCTGTGCGTACACCTAGGGCCTATCAACGTGATAGTCTCTCACGGTCCTCAAACGGTTCCTTATCTTGGGGTGGGCTTCGCGCTTATATGCTTTCAGCGCTTATCCCATCCGAACATAGCTACTCGGCAGTGCCACTGGCGTGACAACCGATACACCAGAGGTTCGTTCCTTCCGGTCCTCTCGTACTAGGAAGAACGCCCCTCAAGAACCTACGCCCGCAGTAGATAGGAGACCAACCTGTCTCACGACGGTCTGAACCCAGCTCACGTACCCTTTTAATTGGCGAACAGCCAAACCCTTGGGAGCTTCTCCACCCCCAGGATAGGACGAGCCGACATCGAGGTGCCGAACACCGCCGTCGATATGGACTCTTGGGCGGTACCAGCCTGTTATCCCCGGAGTAACTTTTATCCGTTGAGCTTTCGCGGCGTCTAATACCCACGATCGGATCACTATATTCTACTTTCGTATCTGCTCGACATGTCCGTCTCGCAGTTAAGCCAGCTTATGCTATTGCACGACGAGCGCGATTTCCATCCGCGCCTAGCTGACCTTTGTAAACTCCTCCGTTACTTTTTAGGAGGATAGCGCCCCACCAAAACTGCCCACCAGGCACTGTTCCTGTGCGTTTTTGCCGCACGGGTTAGGATATAACTCAATTAAGATGGGTGTTTCATTGGCGACTCCATGGCCCCCAAAAGGACCACTTCAAAGTCTCCCCACTACGCTACGCATAAAAGACTTATACCCAATACCAAGCTGCAGTAAAGCTTCCGGGGTCTTTTCGTCTAACTGCGGGTAACCGGCATCTTCACCGGCATCGCATTTTCACCGGGCACCTCCCTGAGACAGTTCTCCAGTCGTTACGCCTTTCGTGCGCGTCGGAACTTACCCGACAAGGAATTGCGCTACCTTAGGACGATTATAGTTATCGCCGACATTGACGAGGGCTTATACCGTGCAGCATACACCATTACTGACATACACCAACAATATTTAACCTTCTCGCATTGGTCAGGCGTCACCCCCTATACATACTCTTACGAGTTCGCAGGGAGCTGTGTTTTTGATAAACAGTCGCCAGAGAATCTTTCGCTGCGGCCCCGCCTTCAATATATTGCTATATCGAATCGGGGCAGGCCTTATCCCGAAGTTACGGCCGCTTTTTTGCCGAGTTCCTTAGGGAGGTCTCACCCGTTCGCCTTGGTCTACTCGACCTGCACACCTGTGTCGGTTTGCGGTACGGTTCAATCGTATATAATCTTAGAAGTTTTTCTTGGAAGCCTGCTTTGCAAAATTTCTCAACCCGAAGGAAGAAATTTTCGCAACGCTTAAATTTGAGATTAAACTCAGTATCCTGGATTTTCCTGGGATACATCTTTACGCAACGAACGTAAATCCAATAATACGCTCTGCATACTAGACTCCGTCCCTCCATCGATATACGACCGAGTTATGGAATATTAACCATATGTCCATCGCCTGCGACTTTCGTCATCGGCTTAGGCCCGACTAACCCTTGGATGACCATCATTGCCAAGGAAACCTTGTACTTTCGGCGGCAAGGGCTCTCACCTTGCTTGTGGTTACTTGTGCCAACATTCTCTCTTCCATGCGCTCCACCGGCTCTCACGAGTCCGGCTTCACAGCACATGAAATGCTCTCCTACCAGATATTTTGCAAAAGCAAAATAAATTCGCACCTTCGGTACTATGCTTAAGCCCCGATTATTTTCGGCGCAGAGTCTTTCGACGAGTGAGCTGTTACGCACTCTTTAAAGGATGGCTGCTTCTAAGCCAACCTCCTCGCTGTTTTAAAAACTCCACCTCCTTACTTGCACTGAGCATAGATTTAGGGACCTTAGATGGCGATCCGGGCTCTTCCCCTTTTGACCGACGGAGCTTAGCCCCCGTAGTCTGACTACCTAGCCGAAACACCAACCATTCGGAGTTTGATAGGATCCGCGAGATTGCTCCCTTTCAGATCCTTCCAGTGCTCTACCTGTTGGCTTGTACTAGGCGCTAGCCCAAAAGCTATTTCGGAGAGAACCAGCTATTACCAGGTTCGATTAGCTTTTCACTCCTTACCACAACTCATCCGAGAGTTTTGCACTGCTCACCGGTTCGGGCCTCCCATTTGGTTTCCCAAATGTTCACCCTGGTCATGGCAAGCTCACCTGGCTTCGGGTCTATCGTATACTACGTTCAACCCATAAACCGGCCCGTCTTTGCTTGCGCAAAGGCGATGCAAGTTTATAGATTGATAATCGCCCTATTCAGACTCGCTTTCGCTCCACCTCCGTTCCCTGAGGGAACTTAGATTACGTAATCTACGATAACTCGTTGGCTCATTCTTCAATAGGCACGCCGTCACCCGCACTTTGCATTGCTGCAAAGGGAGCTCCGACTCTTTGTAAGCATATGGTTTCAGATACTATTTCATCGCCCTTACCGGGCTGCTTTTCACCTTTCCCTCACGGTACTTGTTCACTATCGGTCTTCAAAAGTATTTAGCCTTGGCAGTATAGTGCTGCCGGATTCCTCCGACCCTAACATGTGTCGAAGTACTCAGGAACGATATAAAATAAGTGATGATGTGTTTCGCTTACAGGGCTATCACCTGCTCTGGCGGGGCTTTCCAGCCACCTTCTGCTACATACCAACTTTTGTAACTTATCTCTCTTGCGAGAATATATCGCCCTACAACCCCTTTCTGTGTACCCGTTGGTAAACCAATAGATACACGGTGAAAGGTTTGGGCTCTTCCCTTTTCGCTCGCCGCTACTAGGGGAATGAGAAACATTTAAAACACTTGCCCCAATTGGTATTAGGCCAGTGTTCTAAATATTTCATTTTTTTCTTTTCCTCCAGGTACTGAGATGTTTCACTTCCCTGGGTGCGCTCCTTACGCTCTAATGCGCAAGATTCTATGAATTTTCGTCATAGAGGGTTTCCCCATTCGGACATCGTCGGATCAAAGGTTGCTCGACACCTCCCCGACGCTTATCGCAGCCAAGCCACGTCCTTCATCGCCTTTTGAAGCCTAGGCATCCACCATACGCTCTTACGTTCTCCGTTAGAAAATGCATATATTACCCTTATTTGTGTTAGATTCTTGCCAAATTTTCAAAGATTCAATCATTCAGAAACGAAAACATCCTCCGAGCGGAGGATGCTATAAATCAAGCACCGTAGCGACCTTACGGTCGTCCGCTCACAAAGATATTTCGTACAAAAACCGTATTCATTCGTAGAGACATTGTACTCCCATCTTTTTCTGGTGTCAATAACTACCAATTACATTTGTGGACAAAGCAAAACCCCCCGTTTTGCGGGGGGTTTTAGAAGGTCAAAACGAGCTATTATTTGAGATCGCGCTTGAGCTTTGAGATTACCTCAGACGCATGCTCTTTGCCTCCAAGACCGAAGGCAAGACCGCCAGCAATCGCGAGCATAGCGACAAATGCAGTCACTACAGTCTGGATAAGTTCAACCGCAACACCGAGTTGGAATAGAGCGGCTAAGATTGCAAAAATCCAGATTGACCACTTTGTGATACCTCCAATAAATGATGCAGCTGGCATACGAGCTGCTTGTGCAGATCCTCGTACTACTTTTTGTGATACATCAGCCAAAAGAGCTGCTGCTATCACAATAATGGCCGCTACAATCACATTTGGAATATATCCAAGTACAACGTTGGAGAGGAATTCACCGACAGCTGTCAAATGCATGACATCAACGGCGACCAAAAAACCGACGATGACAAAGAACCATCGAACGAGACCTCCCAAAAATGCGCCAACATTAAGCTTGTATCCTGCGCGGCTAATTGGCTCCTCTGCACCCAAACTCTCGAGTAGTGAGTCAACCTTGAGCGCACGCACGACTTGCTCAACCAAACGGCCAACAATAACTGCTACTATCCATAGAACTACAAACGAAAAAATCGCCACTAAAAAGCGTGGCAAAAATGTCGCTATACCAATAAGAAGAGAACTTGCAGCTTCACGTAGGGCATCAATGCCCACTTGTCCTAACTTGTCTTGCATATATATTATTACTTTATGTAAATAAACTAATCTCGACTACCTAAATAGACTTTTGACCTTTAGGCCATTATACCAAGAAACAACATTATATTCTCGTGCTCTGTGGATAAAGAAAAAAGCCGCGCGAAGCTCGTCCCACCTTCTGACTTTGAAAAAGCCGTTGAGCTTTGTATTGGTGGACGATGCAGGGATCGAACCTGCGGCCTTTCCGATGTGAACGGAACGCTCTACCACTGAGCTAAGGATGCAATACTTTTTGATTTTTGTCGTATTTTATAATATACTTTTTGAATCAATATTCAAAGGGGCCGCTAGCTCATTTGGTAGAGCGTTTCCATGGCATGGAAGAGGCGACCGGTTCGATCCCGGTGCGGTCCACAGGCGTAAAGAAAATCTGCATTTATGCTGATTTTTAGCCTGTGGAAGGCGCAGCGATGTTTTGTG
>CALRCC010000021.1 GCA_943354465.1 Candidatus Ryanbacteria bacterium | reverse complement strand
GAAGCCGAAATCCGCACTGGGTTCCGCGAGGACGCCTCGCGTCGTGTGCGAGTATCACTCACTCTCCGTGAAATAGCGCACAAGGAATCGACAGAAGCGACGACCGACGAGGTCACCAAACGAGTTGAAGTAATGCTACGCCCATACGAAGAGAAAGCCCGCGCCGAGATTGACCGAGGCCGTGTGGAAGAGTACGCTAAGAACGTCTTACGAAATGAAAAAGTAATAGAACTCTTGGAGATCCAATAATATGCTTATACCAACAGTCATCGAAAAAACTAGCTACGGCGAACGCGCCTATGATATTTACTCGCGTCTTCTCAAAGACCGTATTATTTTCTTGGGTAGCCAGATCAATGATCAAGTAGCCAATGCGGTTATTGCCCAGCTCTTGTTCTTGGAATTACAAAATCCAAAAGAAGACATATCATTTTATATAAACTCACCTGGCGGATCTGTCACGTCAGCTCTCGCTATCTACGATACGATGCAACACATCAAACCCGATGTAGCGACTATCTGCATTGGTATGGCGGCATCTGGTGGGGCAATACTTTTGGGCGCAGGTCAAAAAGGCAAACGCTATTCTCTACCAAATGCTGACATTATGATCCACCAAGTACTCGGTGCGGCGGAAGGTCAGGCGTCAGATATTGAGATCAACGCGCGACATATTCTAAAAATCAAAGACCGCCTCAACAACATCTTGGCAAAACACACAGGGCAATCACTAGATAAAATCGAGAAAGACAGCGATCGCGATTTTTATATGGATGCCGAAGAAGCAAAAAAATACGGCATCATCGACGAAGTCATCAAACCAAAAAAATAAACACCCTCAAATATTAGTGATTGCCGAGCATGCTCGGCAACCTCGAAAGAGATTCTTTTAAACCTTGAAGAACTTCGGCAGTTGGCAATTAGGGTGTAACGCGAGTCGCATAAAACATTGCAGTACCTATATTGCCAGCAATATCACGAGCACTTACCTCAATTGTGTTCAATCCAATGGCTAATGGTACAGGTCTACTCACCCATCCGTATCCTGGGTACAGAATGCCTGTAGCGTTGTTGTTTGAGATATTCTTCCAGATGACAGATGAAGTAGCGACACCACTACCGCGTGTATCTCTGATGTCTGCCACGATATATGGCAGACTACTTCTCTGTGTCGTTGTAGCTCCGTTGAGTAGTTTGGGTAATATAAAATTGATTGTTGGAGGTATTATATCACCTGCTGATTGTGGTTGGGTGGTTAGCGTTGCACTGCCACCTTGTCCCCGCCAAGAAATATCAAACTTATTGCAACGAACTAAGGGCGAGCCCGCCCACCCACCATTCCAACCCATAGAGCCTGGCGTTAGTGTAATCTCGTACTCACCATTCTTGACCGTTCCACGTCCTGTGAGGAAGGCTGATACGTCACCAAACGAAACGCCTGATTTAGAACGCAGCGTGTCACCAGACGCTAGGTGTTTGACAGACATATTGAGATCGCCACAATTTGCGTCGGTAATATCGTAAGTACTGAATTTCAAAAGTGACGCATTATGCATTATGTTATTTGCGCAAAACTTCTTTGTTTCGCCGTCTGCAAATTCTACAGAACGCATGCATTTCCATCCACTCTCACCACAACTAATGGCGATAGGAACCCCCTCACACCTAGCTGTAGCAGGCGTACGCGCAGATCTAGATTCAGCAGTACTGACAGACGGAGATCCAATCAAAGATATCTCTACATTGGCGATTATACTTTCATTTGCTCCAAATGCTCGTAACAGCTGTATGACGCTACCTATCTGTCTGCTTGTTAGTGTGGAAGCATGCGCTACCGATACTATTCCGAACAGCAGCACGGCTATTGCAAAAATATATTTTTTCAACATGTGTTTATTATATCATCTGGCGACTAGGCTGTCATGTATATACAGCAAAAAATAAATAATATCAAAATAAAAACACCCTCGAGGTTGTCGAGGGTGGGCAAAAACGCCAGCTGGTCGTTTACTGATGAGGGACTGGACGGCTCCCCATAAGGGAATCCGTGCTCCACAAACACCTTGTCGTCAGTCCTGATAGCGACTCAAAATGGTGAGTGGCGGATTAAACCGAGCGACCTACGGCCCCCAGCAAATATCTATAGCTATTTGCCAGGATAAACGGGAGTACTATTTTACTATTTATAGTATAGTCGTATATAACTACACTAACAATCGTGGCAATAGATTGACGCCTGTCATCTCGGCGGGCACCGAAAGGCCCATAAGATCAAGTACTGTCGGCGATACATCAGAGAGCACTCCCTCAATCTGATTGAGGCGCGCGTCAATGTCCTGCTGTGATCTCGCCTCTTTTCTGCGAAACTGATTTGCTATCAGATAAAACGGTACGGGGTTTGCCGAGTGCTTGGTGCGAGGTTCTCCAGTCAGACGATAACGCTTTTCTTCAGCATTACCGTGGTCAGCAGTGATGATTATAGCGCCTCCCAACGCATCAACTTTTGTTTTGATCTTGCCTATGCATTCATCCAAAATCTCAATCGCCTTTACCGTAGCGTCAAAATTGCCAGTGTGCCCTACCATATCGGCATTGGCAAAATTGATCAGTATAAAATCATATTGAGGCAATGCATCCAGCACAACATCGGTCACCTCACGCGCGGACATTTCCGGCTTTTGATCAAACGGCACGCGCGCTGATGGCACGATCCTACGGTCTTCAGCAGGAAATGGCTGTTCTTTGCCTCCATTAAAAAAATAAGTGACATGCGCATATTTTTCAGTCTCTGCTATATGAAACTGTTTGCGCCCTGCGTATGAAATCACTCGCGCCAGTGGCCACTCAATATTGAGCGGAGGAAACGCGACATGCGCAGGTATGTCTTTTTCATATTCGGTCATCGTCACAAGAAACAAATTTTGGATCAACGCTCGGTCAAATTTAGCAAAATCATGATCGGCGAATGTATGAGCCAACTGACGCTCACTATCTTCGCGAAAATTCATAAAGATCACGGCGTCACCCTCGCGGATTCTCCCCTGCGCCTCACCTTTCTCATTGACGCGCCATGCTGGCACAAAAAATTCATCAGTGATACCGGCCGTATACTGATCATCAATATATTTTTTCGGAAACTCAAAAGAAGACCCTTTTTTGCCGATCAAACAATCGTACGCCTCTTGCGTCAATTCCCAGCGCTCTTCCCTGTCCATAGTAAAATGTCGCCCCATGATTGACGCTATAAACGCGTTTGGACATTCGGTGCGTATGCGCTCTTCTAACTGTGGTAAGAAAGTTTTGAGCTCACGCACCGGCGCGTCTCGCCCATCGCCAAAAATATGCACTGCGATTTTCTCGGCATTTTCACGCCGTGCGAAGTTTAAGAGCGCATAAAGATGATCTATATATGCGTGCACAGATCCTGACGAACAAAGCCCAACGATATGCAAGGTTCCTTTGTTTAAACGCGTATGCGCGAGCGCATCAACAAATGCTGGATTTTCAAAAAATGTGCCGTCCTGAATTGAAACAATGATGCGTGGCAAATGATGATAGAGCACGCGCCCAGAACCGATAGTAAGATGACCTACTTCGGAGTTACCTTCCTCGCCCCACGGAAGACCTACAGCAAGACCTGATGCCTGCAAGGTAGTAAATGGATAAAATTGATGAATGTCATCAAAAGTTGGTTTTTTTGCAACCTGCAGTGGAGACTCTCCTGGCAATGTATTGATGCCAAAACCATCAAGCACCACGAGCACTATCGGCTTAAGATTCATATTTTATAGTGTATCACACAGCGAAGTCGCCACGCACTCTTTATTGACGAAAAGCGAAAAAAATCGTATATTGAAGATACCTTTTATTGTTATTATTATGAACCAAAGGAAAAATTATACATATGTACCTTACATCGCAAACAGGCATTGCGGCTTTGGTGCTTCTAGCAGGCATGGGAATCGGGTATGTCTTGCGCAAATTTATTGCTCAACAACAAAAAAACTCGATAGAACTCGAGATTCAGAAAAAACTTCTCGAAGCTAAAAATGCAGGCCAGCAAGTAATCCTCGAGGCAAAAACAAAGGCATCAAATGTCATTGAAGGAGCCCAAAAAGAGATCAAAGAACGCGAAGCCGAAGTCCACAAATGGGAAGAGCGCATTGAGCGCAAAGAAGAAAACTTAGAAAAAAAGACAAAAGAGCTTGAAGATGAAAAATCAGGCCTTCGCGACAAAGTAGAACGCATACGGCAAGCGCAAGAGACTCTAAAAAATAAAGAAGAAGAGCAACGCTCCGCACTTGAGCGTGTAGCACAACTCTCACAGGAAGACGCTAGAGAGCAACTTTTTGGTGCCATAGAAAAGAAATACGAATCTGATTTTATGGGTCGCCTACACAAACTTGAGCTACAAGGCGAAGAGCGTCTTGGCAAAAAAGCACGCGATATTATAGCGGCGATTATCCAGCGAGTAGCTACATCGACAGCATCTGAAGTTACAACGACCAATGTCGCAATTCCATCAGAAGAACTCAAAGGTAAAATTATTGGCCGTGAGGGACGCAACATCCGTGCGCTTGAGCGTGCGGCGGGCGTTGAAGTGATCGTTGATGATACGCCAGGGACGATCACCATCTCTGGATTTGATCCAGTGCGCCGACACATCGCCAAACTGGCACTCGAAGACTTGATCACTGACGGACGCATACAACCTGCGCGCATTGAAGAAGCAGTTGATAAAGCAAAGTCGCAAATAGAAAAAATCATGAAAGACGCGGCTGATGCCGCCGCATATGAAGTCGGCATTTTTGATCTTGACCCTCGCCTTATGCAACTTTTGGGTCGCTTGCGTTTTCGCACCAGCTACGGTCAAAATGTACTCCAGCACTCAATAGAGATGACTCATATCTCTGGCATGCTCGCCTCCGAGCTAGGTGCTGATATTGCTATCGCCAAAAAAGGCGCTCTCTTGCACGACATCGGCAAGGCAGTTGACCACGAGGTACAAGGTACCCATGTAGAGATTGGTCGTCGTATTCTGCAAAAATTTGGCGTTGATAACTCGGTGGTACAAGCTATGCAGTCACATCACGAAGAATACCCGTATGAAACACTTGAATCGATCATCGTCCAGACTGCTGATGCAATATCTGCATCACGACCTGGAGCACGCCGTGACTCTGTAGAAAACTACCTCAAGCGCCTTGAAGACCTAGAGCGTATTGCCGGATCTTTCCCTGGCATAGAAAAATCTTATGCCATTCAGGCAGGCCGTGAAATCCGTGTATTTGTAACTCCAGAGAAGATTGGAGACCTAGAAGCCAAGAAATTAGCACGCGACATCGCTGACCGCATCGAACAGGAGCTCAAATATCCTGGCGAGATCAAGGTAAATGTCATCCGCGAATCCAGGTCCATCGAATACGCAAGATAAGAGCTATTCACAGTGCGCCCATAAAAATGTGTTGCAAACAAACGATTTGTGATATTATGTCACTAGCATTTGATGCAATCAAAAGGTCGTAGCCAAAATAATTTTTCTAATTATGAACAAAGGCGACTTAATCGAAATGGTTTTCAACAAAATCGGCGGAACCAAAAAAGGAGCCGAAGAAGCTGTTGATACCGTATTTGATTCAATCACGAAGGCTCTCTCAAAAGGAGACGAAGTAGCGGTGTCTGGCTTTGGCACATTTCTCGCCAAAAAACGACAAGCTCGCACTGCGCGTAATCCACGCACAGGCGAGGCAGTACAGGTCCCTGCGATGCAAGTTCCAAAGTTTCGCGCAGGCAAAGGCCTCAAAGACGCAGTCAAATAATCTGTCACTATACAAAAATACCTCGCACCTGCGAGGTATTTTTGTTTGCATAAAAAGAAAAGCCCCGAGCTCTATCGAGAGCTGGGGCTTGGGGTGACTGGTTTTGAGACACTCACCCTGTATGTCTACTGCTTCACTGCTTGGGCGTGGGCGCGCTCGCACCAACCGCCTTGATAGCACCCGCCATCCCCGTCAGCACATCTGGCGGAAAGAGCACGGTGTTGGGCAGTCTGCCGTTCCACCGATTGAGCGCATCGAGAATCGCCTTGGTCTGGAGTGTCGCCATGACCGGCGCGATCTTTTCCGCTGCATAGCGGTCGTTGATCGCCGCCTGTACGACGGGGTCGAACTTGAAGGTGTCCGCCCATCCGATAAAGTCGAGTGTGATACCAACCGAAGTCAGATAGATCGTGACGCTCTTTCTGACTTCCGTCATGATTGTCGAGGCCTCCTTACTTCCGTCCTCAAACGAACGATGGGAGAACTCTTCGCACACGAGGGTCTGGATGTTGTTGCGAACAACGCCATCCATCGCCTCCTCAAGACTCCGACTGTGGAGCACCGAAGTGAAGATCACATCGGGATCGGTACGATCACCTGTCGGGGCCTTGATTCCGAACCGGTAGAGATAGCGTGGGGCGTTCTCCTCGAGTAGTGAGGTGCCGATCGCAATTCCCACCGTGATGTCCAGACCATCTTGACTCTGGCACGGAAAGGACTGATTGCCTGCCGAGGTTCCGCGATCCTCCGCCGACACCCACTCACGATTGTAGGGCGTACGATCAACTATGATCAGGCGCCCTGCTGGCACGTAGTAGTTGGAGAAGAGGCCGGAGTTCTCAAGCTTCGTGTGAGGGATCAAAAACCGCTTGGCCGCGATCTTGTTCTCCTTGAGGTACGCCTCCGACCCAAACGCCGTCTGGCTGTCCTTGTTTGCACCGACATCCGGCAAGTAGAACGCCGACTCGTTCGGAAGAACGAAGTACGCTTCCGCGTAGTCGCTCTTCTCGTAGTACGCATGCGCACAGGGCGCCGTCACGAGGACGATCGCCACTGCGACCGCGAACATGCCCTTGAGCGGCTTCCACCAGATCGCCACAAGAGCGATGAGGAGAAACAGCACCGACATGCCGGAACCGGTAAAAAACCCTGCGCCGCGCGAGATCATGTAGGACGCGTCGCTGTTTTCAAACTGCTTGCCGGCGAGCTCCGCAGAAATGATCGGTGCGGCTCCCACCAGGAGCCAGTTGACCGATCTCCACACGATGACGACGGCGACCGTCATGAGACAACGAACCTTGGTATTCACGCTTATATCCCCTTATTAGTGGCCACGCCTTTCCGGATTGGAACGGACTTACAAGCCAAGAACTTTCTAAGTTATTTTAGCACTATTATGAATATCTGTCAATATGCAGTATAATGAAACCAATGAAACCGCAGGGACGCATCATGATCAAGATAACCGGCCGTGTGCAGGGAGTATCGTTTAGATTTTATGCAAAACAAAAAGCTGACGAACTGCATTTGACTGGCTTCGTGAAAAATAATCCGGATGACTCCGTAGATATCATAGCAGAGGGCAAAAGATCAGAGCTTGAAAAATTGTCTGCGTGGGCAAAGAACGGTCCTGAATTCTCAACAGTTATTCAATGTGAAACCGCATACGGACAGTACTCTGGTGAATTTTCATCTTTTGAAATACGCTAGCGTATGCTACGATATCGGTGCCGCTGTAAACCCTTGCTTGCAAGGGGATGAAGGCGGCATTTTTAAAAAGTGGGCATAGTATAACGGCTATTATGACTGCCTTCCAAGCAGTAGACTGGAGTTCGACTCTCCATGCCCGCACCAAAATATACTATACTTAAATATATGAGCAGCGATTTTCATGTATACAACGACTGGCACCCTCCTCGTGAACCCGAGAGTACACTACCGCGTATGGTGCGCTGGGTGATGCGAAGATTTGGCATCAAAAATGAAATAGCCGCAAATATGGCGCTTGCCATATTTTCAGTGTGCGCCTTTTTACTCTCGCTATACTTTTTCTTTATATTCTAGAAGTATGCGCCGACGACGAGGATTCACGCTTATTGAATTGATGGTTGTTATATCAATCATCAGTCTTTTGTCATCTATAGTGCTGGCTACAGTAAAAACTACGCAAATGAAAGCCCGCGATACGCGACGCAAGCAAGACCTGCATCAAATCCGCATCGCCCTAAATCTCTATTACAACGACAAAGGTTATTTACCGCACACAAGTAACGATTATCTTGGAGGTGATAGTAATTGTGGTACCTGGGATTATAGCTCAGAGACAGGTGCAGGAAGTGGCCAGACATGCACAGCTACTGCTGGAACGAAATTTCTAGAATTTCTCAAAAAAGAGGGATATATGAGCCAAGTGCCGCTTGATCCTATCAATAATGGCACTGGAGATGTTTTCTATACCGACCTCGGGGGCACAGGATATGCATACGCCTATCACTGTTATAAACCGACACACGATGAACATCCTAATACACTTTCGCTTGGTACAAAACTGGAATCGACAACAGTTGGATACTGGATCGCCAATAAATCACCTGGATATATTTGTAAAATGCCATAGAAACCAAAAACCACCCGAAAGGGTGGTTTTTGATAAAGTATTACTTATTCTCTTGTGGAGTTGTTTCCCAGTATTCGCTGAGAGTATGCTCCGATACAGCTTCTTTTATTGACTCATCCGATTCATCATCGAACGGCATCATTGGTAATCCATTAGGCGGTGTTGACTCTTTTACTTCTTCCTCGTCATCTTCATCAGTGTTTGAAAAAATCACATAGAGAATAAACGCGAGAAGTGTCAGAAGCCAGAGCAACCAACCAAGAATGCACCAATTTGCGCGGAGCCAACCTAAAAAGTTGAATAATCCCGCAAGCAATACAGACGCGACAGAACGGCGTTCAGCAGTCGTCGTTGTCGCTGTCGGTGTAGGCGATATAGCAAGATCGAGGATCGGCACAGCGATTATCGCCGGAGGCCGAGCCTTGGGTGTGATGGGGTTAGGTTGTGAAGGAACTGGATTATTTGCGGGAGTACTCGGTGTAGATGTAGATGTATGTGGTGGTGGGAGTGTTGGTGGTGGTAGAGGATTACAACTATTGTTGATGAGGCATGGAGGCCCATTGCCTCCGCCCCCTCCTCCACCTCCCCCGCCACCACCGCCTCCTCCTCCTCCGCCTGGTGGCGGTGGGGGTGGTGGTGTTACTACTGGCGTTGGATTCACTTCAACAGTAGTCTTGTGTGTTGATGTACCAGTACCATCGTACGCACTGAATAAAATATCAGTCGTACCTGTCACTGTTGGTGTCCATGAGAACACTCCTGTGCTTGTGGCATAGGTAGAGCCTGCTGGACGAGTGATGGTTAGTACAAG
>CALRCC010000020.1 GCA_943354465.1 Candidatus Ryanbacteria bacterium | reverse complement strand
TACTCGCTACTCTGGCGCAAGAATCATAAAAATCTAGAACAAAATGATATCCTGTGTATCTTAGAGAGGCCAAAACGTCTAATCGCGCGCATATGGGCTAGCGTGCCATACCCTTTGTGAGAGGCAAAGTCGTAGACTGGGTACTTGTTATGCATGCGCATCATAGCGCGATCACGAGTTACTTTGGCCATGATGGAGGCGGCTGAAATAACCGGAATCTTTTCATCGCCTTTTATTATGCTGATTTGCCGAAATTCGCTCGGCGCACGGAGCCCAGCATCGAGCATTATATATGAAGACACTGGGGATACCGAAAGCTTTGCAAGGCCCATTTCTATGGCCGTACGCGCCGCGCGCGAGATACCGTGCTTATCAATACTACTTGCGGATATTGAGATGACAGCGTACGCAAGTTTTTTATTAGCGCGTATAACGTCAAACCATTCTTTACGTTTTTTCGCCGAGAGTTTTTTTGAATCACGAATACCAGAAAAAAATATTTGAGGCATTTTGGCAGGCATGCGCACCAGCCCAACCGTAAGAGGGCCAGCGAGAGGCCCCCGCCCTACTTCGTCAATACCAACGATGTATTTCGGCACACCTGGTCTACATTGTCTAGCGTTTCGCACCATATACTTTTACGATACAATTTCTGTATGAATTTCGTCCACCTGCACACCCATTCTCACTATTCACTCTTGGATGGCTTATCAAAAATCGACCAGCTGATAGCAAAAGCCGTTGCATGCAAAATGCCAGCATTGGCGCTTACAGATCATGGCAATTTATATGGCGCCATTGAATTTTATCAAAAAGCAAAAAAAGCTGGCATCAAACCGATCCTTGGCATGGAAGCATACATTGCGCGTCGCGATCTTCACGAGAAAGTATCTGGCATAGACGACAAGCGCTATCATCTTACGCTACTTGCGACAGATATTACTGGGTGGAAAAATCTTATAGCGCTAGCAAGCATCGCGTCACTAGAAGGATTCTACTACAAGCCGCGACTAGACAAGCACGCACTTCGCAAACATCATGCTGGGATAATAGCGCTATCTGGATGTATGACTGGAGAGATCCCTCGTGCGCTTCTTGCGGGCGAACATGAGCGAGCGCGAGATCTCGCACACGAGTATATTGATATTTTTGGAAAAGAAAACTTTTTTATAGAGATATTGCATCACCCAGGGATCCCCAATCATGAGAAACTTCAGCAACAACTTATAGAGCTGGCCCGTGAGCTTAATATACAACTTGTAGCAACACAAGATATTCATTACACAAACGCTGACGATGCGTCAGCGCAAGACGTCTTACTCGCCGTGCAGACAAGCTCACATCTTGATGATGACGATCGTCTTACGATGAAGCGCGACGATTTCTCTTTTCGCACATCAGAAGAAATGTCAGAACTTTTTAAAGATATACCAGAAGCTATAGAAAATACTATAAAAATAGCCGACCGAGTCAATATTAAAATAGCGCTTGGGGTATTACAGCTTCCTCACTATGAGCTACCAAGTGGCGAGACTGCAAATTCATATCTTGAAAAATTATGTAATGAGCGTGTCTCTACAAGATATGCAAAAGATCTTCCAGATGTGGCAAAGCGCCTTCGCTACGAGCTAGAAGTCATAGAAAAATCTGGATTTACAGAATATTTTCTTATAGTTCAAGATTTTATAAATTGGGCTAAATCAAAAAATATAGTCGTTGGGCCTGGTCGCGGGTCGGCAGCGGGCTCACTCGTCGCCTATGTACTTGGCATTACCAACGTAGACCCTATCGCATACAATTTACTCTTTGAGCGATTTATGAACCCCGAGCGTATAAGTCCTCCTGATATTGATGTGGACTTTGCAGACACTAGGCGCGACGAAGTGCTTGAATATGTAGCGGCAAAATATGGCAGAGATCATGTGGCACAAATAATCACGTTTGGGACTATGGCAGCGCGCGCCGCCATACGCGATACAGGTCGTGCACTTAGATATCCATATGATTATTGTGACAGAGTAGCCAAAATGATTCCGTTTAATCCTAATCAAGGGCACAAAGATGGATATCTTAAAGAATGCATAGACACCGTACCAGAACTTACTGATCTATATAATCGCACAGATGACGGCAAAAAACTGCTTGATGCCGCTATAAAACTAGAAGGAGTTGTGCGTCACGCATCCACCCACGCATGCGCGGTTGTTATTACCAAAGATCCTCTTACAGACGCCGTACCGCTACAATACGCGACTGGAAAAGAAGATCAAAAATCATCAATCGTCACGCAGTTTGAAATGCACGCGATAGAAGATCTCGGTATTTTAAAAGTAGATTTCTTGGGCCTATCCAATCTATCAATCATTGAAGAGACTATCCTTCGCGTAAAACAAATATATGATATTGATATCAATATAGATACGATTCCTCTTGACGACGAGAAAGTATTTAAAATGCTAGCAGAAGGCAAGACTGTCGGCGTATTCCAACTTGAAGGTGCCGGCATGACTCGCTTCTTAAAAGATCTAAAGCCAACAACTATAGAAGATATAGTTGCCATGGTGGCGCTCTATAGGCCTGGACCAATGGAACTAATCCCCTCGTTCATCAAGCGCAAACACGGCGAAGAAGAAGTGCGATATCTGCATGCTAGCCTAAAGCCAATTTTAGCGCCCACACATGGCATCATGGTTTATCAAGAACAGCTCATGCAGGCGGCTCAAGCGCTTGCTGGATTTACACTTCCAGAAGCGGACACACTACGAAAAGCTGTCGGCAAAAAAAATAAAAAACTCTTGGCAGAGCAAGAAAATAAATTCGTCAGTGGCGCTGAGCGTACTATAGGGTCGAGACGCATTGGCGAAGAATTTTGGAAACTCGTAGAGCCATTCGCTCGATACGGATTCAATCGCTCACATGCCGTAGGATACGCAACGATCTCATATCAAACAGCATATCTCAAAACGCATTACCCTGTAGAGTTTATGACATCGTTGCTTAATTCTGACGAAAAAAATATTGATCGTATTTCATTTTTAATTAGCGTATCTGCACAAGAAAAAATAAACATTCTGCCTCCTGCAATAAACGAATCGCGTGAAAAATTTTCAGTTACAGAAGACAAGTCAATTCGTTTTGGACTTGGAGCCATCAAAAACGTTGGGCACAATATAGTCTCCATTATTGTGAGCGAACGCGACGCGCGTGGGCCATATACAACGCTTGCGAATTTTTTGGAACGCGCGAAAACTCGCGACCTCAATAAAAAATCGATGGAGGCTCTTGCGAAATCTGGAGCGCTCAATATATTTGGAGAACGCAATCAAATATTGATGAATATGGATAAAATCTTGGGATACGCGCGTGAAGCTCACTCGAATGCAACAAACGATCAAAATTCGCTTTTCGGACTTATGTCTGACACTAAGTCACTGCCGGTACTCAAGCTTGAAGCCGTAGAACCTGCGACACAAGAGGTAAAACTCAAATGGGAAAAAGAGCTTTTGGGTCTTTATGTATCAGGGCACCCACTAGAAAAAATAAAACACTTACAGGCAAAATCAAAAACGATTAGAGAATTCAAAGAAAAAATGCCTGGCCGTTCGGTCACTGTGTACTGTATGCTTGCCGATATAAAGCGCATCCTTACCAAAAACGGCGATCCTATGGTATTCTTAAAATTGCAAGATGATTCTGGCGAAATAGAGGGCGTCATGTTCCCATCTGATCTAAAAGTCTACGGGCACATGCTGATACCAGACGGACTATTTGCGGTATACGGCAAAATAAACGAACGCAATGGCACACCAAGCATGATATGCAACAAGATAGAACCTATCACTATATAACTGATGAAAAAAATAAAAAATACGATTGAAGAAAAACGCCACACGCTCGCGCATATTTTAGCGTCTGCTGTACTCAAAAAATATCCTGAGGCCAAGCTTGGTATCGGCCCTACTATTGAAAATGGCTTTTACTATGACTTTGATCTTGGCGGTACATTGCATGAAAAAGACCTCGAAAAACTTGAAGGCGTCATGCGAGAGCTAATAAGCCAAGAACTTGATATGACCGGTAAGAGTGTCAATGCGGATGAGGCGCGCAAGCTTTTCGCAGATCAGCCGTATAAACTTGAATTAATAGATGACTACGAAAAAGAAGGGCGAGAATTGACGTCATACACAATTGGCAATTTTACTGATTTGTGCCGAGGAGGCCACGCCGATAACACGCGCGACATTGATCCTGCGTCGTTTATGCTCACATCAATCGCAGGGGCATACTGGCGTAGTGATGAAAAAAATACACAGCTTCAACGCATATATGCGCTCGCATTTGATACGCCAGCAGAGCTAGAAGAATACCGAGCAATGATGGAGGAGGCAAAAAAACGAGATCACAAAAAACTTGGTGTAGAGCTTGATCTTTTTACATTCTCAAATCTTGTAGGGTCCGGTCTACCACTTTGGACACCAAAAGGTACTCTAATGCGCGATATTTTAGACAATGCCGTATGGCAACTTCGTCGCAAGCATGGATACGATCGTGTTGATATACCGCATATAACCAAAAAGGATTTATATGAAAAAAGTGGACACTGGGAAAAATTTGGTGACGAGCTATTTCATGTACGCACACGAGAAGGCCACGAGTTTGTGATGAAGCCAATGAACTGCCCTCATCACACGCAGATCTACGCGCGACGCCAGTGGAGCTATCGCGACCTTCCACAGCGATATGCCTCAACTACAAAAGTATATCGCGATGAACAATCGGGCGAGCTATCTGGCCTATCGCGCGTTCGCTCAATCACACAAGACGATGCTCATGTATTTTGTCGCAAATCTCAATTTAAAGACGAGATGAATATAATCTGGGGCATCATAGAAGACTTTTATGCGCTTTTTGGATTCGCACTAAAAGCTCGTCTTTCGTTGTCTGATCCAGCGCACCAAGAGAACTATCTTGGCTCAAAAGAGCTTTGGGCAGAGTCTGAGTCGGCACTGCGTGACCTTGCGCAAAAGCGCGGAATGGAAACTATTGATGGTATTGGTGAGGCGTCTTTCTACGGACCGAAGCTCGATTTCCTCGCTAAAGACTCTCTTGGTCGTGAACTACAGGTAGCGACAATACAGCTGGATATGAATATGCCTGAACGATTTGATCTTTTCTGTATCAACGAAGAAGGTACGCATGAGCGCATCGTCATGATACATGCCGCAATAATGGGATCCCTAGAAAGATTCATGTCTGTAATAATTGAACACTATGGCGGTGCATTTCCGTTTTGGCTTGCTCCTGTGCAAATAAAAATTCTTACCATTAACGACAAGGTGATTGAGTATACAAATGAGATAGCAAAAAAACTCGAAGAGCACGGCACTCGCTTTGAACTAGACACGCGCAATGAATCAATCGGTAAAAAAATTCGTGAAGCTGAACTTGAAAAAGTGCCTTATATTTTTGTAATCGGCGAGAAAGAAGTAGCGAGTACAATGGTAAATATACGAACACGCGGCGTGAAAGAAACGCAAACAATTTCTCTCGAACAATTTCTTGAAAATATTAAATAAACTTGTCAGCCTTGGGCTGAAAAAAAAGCCCGATGAATGATCCATCGGGCTTTTTGTTGTGCGCGCTCTACTATACTGAACGCAACTTTACGCTTCGCGCCATTGATAAGACATTATCATTGCGCGTCTGTGCAAGCTCCTTTTGCATTAGCAAAATCTTGCGATCTGCGCCTCTAAGCGACACGATCGTCCAGAAAAGGACGCATATGATAATGGCGAGTATCACAGCCAAAGCGTTAAGAACGATACCATACAATGCGCCTTCATCCGCCGCAATGGTAAGCAGTTTTGACTCTGCCTTGAGTCTGGCGACCATTGCATTTGACTCTACAAGCTCATTGATGAGCTTGTCATGTCTGATGATAATGCTTGAAAGCTTGGTCTCAATACCCTGCTTTGCAAGCTCTGCTTCCAAGATGTCTTTTGGCTCTGGCCGTGGATCGACTACAGTATCGCCAATGTGCAATATTGCAAAATCAATCTTTGGATTTGCCGCGCGAAGCTCATCTAATGACGGCGTAAACAGAAAACGAATCGCATCTGGCGTGTCACCGACCTTAATCGTATGACTGCGTCGCGCATCGGCGCTTGTTGTGATAGCGCATAGTGCTATCAATGCAAAAAGAACAACTCTCATATATCCCCTCATATGCCCTCCTATTGGTCATGGGTGGATTTGATTCAACTGATATTTTACTATATAATCGCACTTATGGCAAGAGCACATATTGTCGTTATCGCAGGCCCAACTGCGTCAGGCAAATCAGCCCGAGCTCTTCGCCTTGCCCATAAAATTGGTGGTGAGATAGTGTCAGCTGACTCACGCCAAATATATAAAGGGCTCAATATCGGTACAGCAAAACCTACGAAAAGAGAACGACGATCTGTCCATCACCACTGTATTGATCTAGCTTCACCTAAAAAAACCTATACAGTCAACGAATACCAAAAAGAGGCACTTAGCGCTATCAAAAAAATATTGGCAAAATTTAAGGTGCCAATCATCGTAGGCGGTACTGGCTTTTATATTGACGCTATTTTATATGACACGGCATTCCCAAAAGTATCACCAAATCAATCATTGCGCGCATCACTTGGCGGTCGGACACCCAAGTCCTTATTTGAGATGTTGAAGAAACTTGATCCAGCGCGCGCAAAAAATATTGATTCCAAAAACCCACGTCGTCTAATACGCGCGATTGAAATCGCCAAAGCACTCGGTAGCGTGCCCGCGCTCGTCAAAACTCCGCGCTTTGATGCGAAGATAATTTTACTAAATCCACCAAAAGCAAAACTGCAAAAAAATATCGCGCGACGCACTAACGCCATGCTACGAGCTGGACTGCTTGATGAAGTACGCAAACTGGTACGCACCAGTATACCTCGAGCGCGTATTTTAGAACTTGGCTTTGAATACAAATATCCCCTCCTCTATCTGGAACACCAAATCTCAAAAGATGAGATGATTACAAAAATCAACACCGAAAACTGGCGCTACGCCAAGCGCCAGATGACATGGTTTAAGAAAGCATTTGCAGAAGCAAATCACGGATAGTCTCTGGATTGCCTTTGCCCTTACTCGCCTTCATCGCTTGCCCTACCAAAAACTGGAGAGCGTTTTGTTTGCCGGCCTTATATTCGGTGATTGCCGATGGGTTTTCTTCGAGTACTTTTTTGATGGTACCTTCAAGCTCACCGGCGTCACTCGACTGAAACACATCGAGATCGCGCGCAATGTCTGACGGGTCTCCACCTACCGATACCATTGTGAGTAAAATATCTTTTGCACCACGAGATGATATTTTTTTATCAGCTATGAGTGAGATTAGTTCGGCAAAATTTTCGGGCGTGCATTTCATATCATCAAATAAAATATCCTTATCATCAAGCGCGCGTGATAGATCCGAAAGCATATAATTGCGCAAAAGCTTATACGCGCCTTTAGAGTCATGTCCGCTAGAAGACAACCACTCACCAAGCTCTGATACGGCTTTTTCATAAAAACCAGCGATCGCTATATTGCGCACAAAAAATTCAACCGCCTCATTATCAAGTCCGTATTCGCGCAAAAAACGCTCGCGCTTTTGTGCGGGCAACTCCGGCAAACGATGCTTGAGTTCTTCACGAATGGTCACAACATTTAATGGTGGCAAATCTGGCTCTGGAAAATACCGATAATCATGTGCCGATTCTTTGACGCGCTGGAGTACCGTCTTTTGCTTTGCCTCATCCCATCCTCTTGTCTCCTGACGTACCTCGCCTCCAGACTCAATAAGCTGTATCTGACGCTCTATCTCATACTCGATGGCCTTCTCTGCGAATTTAAATGAATTGATATTTTTGATCTCTACTTTAGTGCCAAATTTCTCTGTGCCTTTGAGTCGTACTGACACATTGGCCTCCACGCGCATCTCGCCTTTTTGCATACGCGCATATGATGCCCCTGTATACTGAAAAATCAGCTGGAGCTCTTCGGCGGCTTCGCGTGCGTCTTTGGCGCTACGCATGTCAGGCTCTGTAACAAGCTCCATCAAAGGTACGCCAGCACGATTAAAATCAACAAGAGTATTGCCAGCACGATCATGCGTCAAGCTTCCAGTATCTTCCTCGAGATGTACGCGCGTAATGCGCACCTGTTTGCCTGACGGCACCACAATCAGACCGTTGGCTACCAATGGTTCGTCATATTGTGAAATCTGATAGCCCTTTGGCTGATCAGGATAAAAATAATTTTTGCGGTCAAATTTACTCGTATCTGGTACGCGCGCATCGAGTGCCAAACCAACCGCGACTACCTTGCGCACGGCATCTTGATTCGCAACTGGCAGTGTACCAGGATGCGCCAAACATACTGGGCATATATTGGTATTTGGGCGTTCTTCGCTTGAATCATTCTTACAACGACAAAACATCTTGCTATGCGTAGCAAGTTCGGCATGTATTTCAAGGCCTATGACTGGCTCGTACTTGTCAGCCGAGGAAAGTTCCATGTAATTTAGTGTTGCATAAAAACGCTTTTTTGGGTATATTTGATGACATGTTAAGCTATTCTGAACTACGCCCTGGCATAACCTTTGTACTCGATGGCGACCCATACCGTGTGCTTGAATACAGCTTCTTGCGTATGCAACAGCGTAAACCTGTAGCACAAACCAAGATTAAAAATCTTCGCTCTGGCAAAGTGACCAGCCGCACCTTTCACCAAAACGAGTCATTTAAACCTGCTGATATTGAAAAAGAAACGGCGATCTTTCTATACGGTAATCGTGGCGAATATTGGTTTCGCAAAGGGAACGATCCAAAAAATCGCATAATGCTCAAAGAAGAAAAAGTAGACGACATAATTCATTATTTACTTCCAAATATGTCAATAATGCTTGATGTCTTTGAAGACGAAATAATAAATATTGAGATCCCTATCAAGATGGATCTCAAAGTAAAAGAAGCTCCGCCAGGAGTAAAGGGCGACAGCGCTACCGGTGGAAACAAAGAAGTGATCCTAGAGACGGGACTTAAGCTAAATGTTCCGCTTTTCATCAACGCTGGAGATATTGTGCGAGTCAATACAGAATCAGGCGACTACATTGAACGCGTAGAAAAAGCTTGATCGCCTTTGGCGACGCTTAAAGCTTTACCGATTCACCGGGAGCGATTGGTTTACCGGCATTGTTTGTCGGTTGTTGCTGTCTGTTTGGCGCACTGCCAATGGCATTTTTGAGTACTTCTTTTAATCCTGCGAGATCTGGGCCTCTGCGCTGTACTGGCTCACGCGTATGATGAGATAAATCTTTTAACGATATTATTTTCTCAGCCAAAGGTCGCGCGACCAAAGATCCATGTTTTACAGACTGGATAGGCTTTTTGATAGAAGCTAATGGTTGAGTATCTTTTTCAATCTTCGCGCCCTTCTCACTCGCGAACTCGATACCAAGCAAACTCAAATGTTCTGGATATTTTGCCTGCACAGAAACTTTTGCTGGAGAAATCTCACCTGACTGTACTTTTTTTAAACAATCAGAACAATATACAGGGCGCGATTCATCAGGCTTAAAATTAAGATGTGCAGACTTACTGCACAAGCTACATGTCGCTGTATAGCGCTCACCCTTGGCACTGACTACGCCACCTACACTAGGCACACCACTGGTATGATGTGTGCCAGCCCTATCTCCATGAACACGGCCGCTTGCCGAGGCGCCAGAGACTGCCTCCTCTCCCAAGGATGAGCTCCAACGCATAATATCTGCTTCTACTACTTCGCGCGGACGCGCGTATTTTCTGCGTGATAAATCTATGATTGTTTGAGTAGAATCATCAACACCATCAGGACC
>CALRCC010000019.1 GCA_943354465.1 Candidatus Ryanbacteria bacterium | reverse complement strand
TGAAATGGTGCCCGGACTTTCCTCTCACATTTTTTCAAACGCAAGCGATTACTCAGCGTATCTGTGAGATATTATAGCAAATTTTCATAAAAAATCAAGCTCAATATTCTATACCCCTTCTTGCTTTCTTGCCCTCATAAAATGGATGCTTTACATCATGAACTTCCGATACAAGATCGGCGCGGTCAATAAATTTTTGTTTTGCTCCCCTTCCTGTGAATATTAAATCAATCTTTTTTGTAACTGCTATATCTACCAAGCGCGCCGCATCATCTTCTGCGATTAAATTTAGGTCAAGAGCATTATTTATTTCATCAGCTATGACAATATGCCACGCGCCAGACTCTGTCTCACGAGCCAATTCGGCAAGAGCATCTTGTGCGGCATCTTCATGATCTTTGCGCGGGAGTGTGTCGTTTAGTATGCCTACAAAACCCTTACCTCGTTTTCGCAGTTCAAAATCCGGCGCCAGACGCTTACAAGATTCATCTTCGCCTGAAAGCCACGGCCCTTTTATAAACTGAATCATCAAAACTTTTTTACCATCGCCAATCGCTCGTAATGCCTGCCCCAATGCCGCAGTAGTTTTGCCCTTGCCATCACCAGTAAAAATATAAAACATAACTTATGTATAACAATCTATTGTTAAAATATCTAGGACACAAAACCCCCTCGCCGAAGCGGGGGGGTTTTGTGCCCTTATCTCAACATTAAACCCCGACGCTTCATCTAAACTTCAGTAATGAAGTCGGGATCCCGACTTTACGTCGGGAAATATCTTTCTATCATCCGCAGGAGCCCACATTTGCTCCACATGACCGGCAGGTATAACAGGAACCAGTTCTAACCATAATCGCGCCACAACGGCATGCTGGAGCATCAAGGTATGAGGAAACAGTCATCTTCTGAACGCGAACAATTTCGGTATTTTGTATGGTGACGCCAGTATGCGAAGAATCATCAGTAGTATCAGAAACAGGAGTCATAGATTCGGCGTAGATACCAAGTCCGTGTTGATCATCAATGCTTAAAAATTTAAGAGCTAAAAACTTTGCAAGATAATCGAGGATTGATTTGGCTACAGGTATATCTGTATTTTCTGTAAATCCTGCTGGCTCAAACCGCGTATGCACAAACTTTCGTACTATCGTCTCTACTGGCACGCCGTATTGCAGTGATACAGACATTAATACGCCGATGGAATCAAGTAAGCCAGAAATTGTACTGCCCTCTTTCGCCATGCGTATAAATACCTCGCCAAGCGTACCATCAGGATAAACTCCGTAATGCAGATATCCTTCATGGCCCATGACAGAGAACTTGTGTCTATATGCGACAACATCTGCAGGCAATGGACGGCGCGTAAGACGCTCTGATGCGATCTGGTCTTCGCTTGATCCTTTTGTGCGCCCTGTATTTAATGGTTGTGCGCCTTTTGATCCATCACGATATACGGCAACCGCCTTTAACCCGAGCTTCCAGCTATCCATATAAACGTTTGTGATATCTTCTACTGTCGCTGATGATGGAAGATTCACTGTTTTTGAGATTGCTCCAGAGATAAACGGCTGGGCCGCCGCCATCATGCGAATATGGCCCATATAATGAATAGATCGAACACCGCCAGGCGCGTTTGTAGCGCAATCAAATACTGCTAAATGTTCATCTTTGATATGAGGAGCGCCCTCAATACGATCATTTTCTTCTACGAAAAGAGTAATGTCCTCTACTTCTTTTGCGCTATAACCTAGGTTTGAAAGCGCGTGCGGAAGAGTGCGATTAATTATCTTCAAGAAACCGCCTCCTACCATTTTTTTATATTTAATGAGTGAAAAATCCGGCTCAACGCCAGTAGTATCGCAATCCATCATGAAAGCTATCGTGCCAGTTGGCGCCAACACAGATGCCTGTGAGTTACGGATACCATGCTTTTGTGTACGTTCTACCGTCTTATCCCATGCCTCATAAGCGGCATCTATAAGGTCTTTTTGCACATGATTTGCGTCGATATGGTCTACTTCACCTCGATGCATGCGGAGTATCTTCTGCATTGGCTTTTTGTTCGTCTCGTAGCCTGCAAATGGCCCTACGCGCTCTGCCACATATGTAGAGGTCAAATACGCCTCTCCTGTCATAAGCGCAGTAATAGCGCCAGCCAGCGCGCGCCCCTCGTATGAATCATATGGCAACCCTTTGTACATCAACATGGCGCCGAGATTTGCGTATCCAAGGCCAAGTTCGCGGAAATCTTTGGCATTCTTTGTAATTTTTTCTGTAGGATAAGCAGAACCTGCGACCACAATATCCATGGCCATTGTCATCGTACGAACAGCAGCGCGAAAAGCAGTGACATTAAACAATCCATCATCTTTTATAAACTTCATCAAGTTGAGTGATGCTAAATTGCACGCAGAATCGTCAAGATGCATATATTCAGAGCACGGATTTGATGCGTTGATGCGACCAGTGACAGATGCGGTATGCCAGCGATTGATCGTCGTATCATATTGGATGCCAGGATCAGCACAATGCCAAGAAGCTTCTGCTACCAATTGCATCAAGTCACGAGCGCGAACAGTCTCCATGGTGTCGCCCGTTGTCACTGCTTTGAGATCCCATTCTCCATCTTCTATGACGCGTTGCATAAAATCATCGGTCACGCGAACAGAATTGTTTGCGTTCTGAAAAAAGATATTGTTATATACATCGCCATCAATAGCGTCTGAATACCCAATAGAGATAAGAGCTTTTGCTTTTTCTTCTTCTTTCCATTTGCATGTAATAAACTCGCGAATGTCTGGATGATCAATTTTCATCACAACCATTTTTGCCGCGCGCCTAGTCTTACCTCCTGACTTAATGGTACCGGCAATAGCATCGGCTCCTTTCATAAATGAAACAGGGCCTGACGATTTACCACGATTGCGAATATACTCGCGCGACGAACGCAATGATGAGACATCAAGTCCAGCGCCTGACCCACCAGAAAAAATAAACATTTCATTTTTATACCACTCGGCTATTGATTCTTTGTTGTCTTGCACGGAGAGGATAAAGCACGCTGAACACTGTGGCTTCTCTTCCACGCCCAAGTTAAACCATACAGGCGAGTTAAACGCTGCGTATTGATTTACCAAAATAGCTTTTAGCTCTTCGCAAAAAACTTGTTCCTCTTCTTTGTCATTAAAATAAGAGTATTTAACGCCCCATTGCGTCAGAGTATCAGCGACACGATTGATAAGTTGCCGTACTGATGACTCACGGCCCTTTTTACCTAGATGCCCGGAAAAATATTTCTCCGCTACAATATCAGTTGCGGTTTGTGACCAAAAAGAAGGGACTTCAACGTCTGTTTGTTCAAAGATAATATTGCCTTTTGAGTCACTAATAAGGGCGCGACGAGCCTCCCATGTGATCTCGTCATACGGGTGAACATTTGCATGAGAAAAAAACCGCTCAATACCCAAAGAACGGCTTTTAACTGCTGATGATTTTTTTTCTGGAGACTTCGAGGACAATGGTTGTGTGGTGGACATACAAAATAATTTCTTTTAATAACAGTATTAATAGTGTATGCCTCTCTACTGCATTGCTGGAAGTGGATAACTCTACTTTTTGAAAAGATTGTGCCGCCAATCTATGGTATTGTGACTGGCTCTTATTTTTTTGTTCTGCGCAAAAATGCTGGGATCGCGTCCCATTCGTCGGATGATGACTCTTCAGAAGACGGCTTTATCGTTCGCGGAGTCAAAACGTCTTCTTTTCTAGGAAGAGCTGAAAATAAATTTGGGCTTTTTGCAACGATTGGAGAATATCCGTCTCCAAATCCTGTTGCAACGACTGTTATTTTGAGCTCCCCCTTACGCAAACGGTCATCTTTGACTGCTCCGAATATAACTTTGGCATCTTTAGCGATACTCTCTGTAATTATTTTTGCCGCTTCATTTACCTCCCACATAGTCAAATCATCACCGCCTGATACTGAAAACAAAACGCCGTGTGCTCCCTCTATAGATATGTCCAACAATGGTGAGTTGATCGCTTGTTTTGCGGCCTGAATCGCCCGCTCATCTCCAGTGGCCTTGCCGATACCCATAAGAGCAGATCCGGCATTTTTCATAACCGCACGGATATCAGAAAAATCAACATTAATAATACCTGGTAGCGTGATTAAATCAGAGATACCCTGTACCGCCTGTCTCAACACCTCATCACACTTTGAAAATGCATCTAAAAATGAAGTTTTCTTTTCAATCATGCTTAAAATGCGATCATTTGGTATTACAATAATCGCATCAACTGTTTCGCGAAGACGCTGTAACCCTTCATCGGCTATACGATTGCGCTCTGATCCTTCAAACGCGAATGGACGAGTGACAACGGCTACTGTCAGCGCCCCTTCATTGCGCGCTATCTCTGCTACAACTGGCGCCGCACCAGTACAAGTGCCTCCTCCAAATCCTCCCGCGATAAATACCATATCAACACCGCGTACAAGCTCCGTGATTTCGTTTTTATTTTCTTCTGCTGCTTGCCGTCCGAGTGACGGATCCATGCCAGCACCAAGTCCGCGTGTTGCAGATTTACCAATATGGATTTTTCTTGGAGCTAACGAATGATGTAAATCTTGCGCGTCAGTATTTATGGCGACGAAATCAACGCCAGGGACTTTCGCCCTAATCATGTGATCAATGGCATTACCTCCAGACCCGCCCATGCCAAAAACTTTGATACGAGCGAATGTTTCAGCTTCTGGGTTAATGCGTGGCATGGCTTCACTCTAGCTTTGTAAAACGATACGCGTCAAGGAAAAATAACCATATAAAGTCTCCTAGACCACAGAGTTTACAATATCGTCAAACTATAGTTTTTATGGAATGAGTGAGCGTAGAACCCTTTTAACGCGCTGAGAAAATGAAGATGCTAGAATGTCAGACATACGTCCTGCTGGTGAATGCTGTTCAGCCGCGAAGCGCGCAAGCCCTGTAGCAGTCATCCATTCAAGGCTCGCTACAAGCTCTTTGTGCTCGCCTAACCCTGGTATGCCTTGCGCCAATTCTACAGGAAGACGCAACTCATCACGCGCTATTTGCTGAATATCAAAAAGTTTTGAACCTCCGCCAGACAAAATAACACCTCCAGGCAATAATTCTGCGCGATCAATGCGCTTTAAATGCTTTGCTACTAGCTCAAATATATCTCCAAGGCGCGCAGAGACTATTTCTTTAAGTTTGCGCTGTGAGAAGCTGTCTTCAAAATTCTTTGGAAAATCGGAAAGACGAATCTCCTTTTTGCCCTGTTCAAGAAACGATTCGAGATTACGCTTAACGCGCTCTGCAGATGCGGTATCAATCTGAAACCCAAGGCCTATATCATATGTGATATGACCGGAACCAATCGGGATAATCTCAAGCGATGCCAGCATGCCTTCCTCAAAAACTGCGACGCCAGATGTCTGGGCGCCAATATCTACAAGAACGCATCCTACTTCTTTTTGCTTGCGTGACAATGTGTTAAATGATGTTGCGTATGGAGTGGCTAGCACATCATCAGCCACTATATCAGCAAGCTCAACGGCACGATATAAATTTTTTATATGCGATGAAAACGCTGTGATAAATAAAGCCTCTGCCCCAAGCTTTGCCCCCACCAAACCAACTGCCTCGCGTAAATGCGCGTCATGATCAACATTATAAAAAAGCGGAAACTGATGAAGGATCTCGCGGTTGCCAAGGCGAGGAAGTGCGCCTTCCGCATTCTCGATACAACGCGCCACATCTTCACGGGTTACCTCGCCGTCCGCGCGCGAAATAGACACGGCACCTTTTGACACGACTCCAGCGATCCGCGGCTCACCCAATGAAACGACTGCATGACTGGCTTCAATGCCATATTGTTTTTTAAGCTCAAGCGCCGCTTTTGAGATACCTCGCGCCACCAAATCAGGCGATGCTACAGCGCCTTTGCGTACACCATCAAGTGGCTGTTCAGAAACCCCAGCTACAAAAAGACTGCCAGAGTCATTTCTCTGTAAAGCTACAAAGCGTACATTCGCCGATCCTACATCAAGCCCAATAAAATAATGAGGTCGCGCCATCAATACATACTACACTGATGCCTGCCCAGCGAGAGCATCCTTGGCAAGTTTAGTAATACGATCACCGGAAGCACGTCCCTTTAGAGATGGCATAATTATTTTCATAAGGGCGCCTGTATCTTTTTCAGACGGAGATCCAAGTTGGTGAATGCCATCGTTTATAGCGCGCATAATCTCATCATCAGAAATTTCTTGTGGCAAATAAATATCCAACATTGCAAGCTCCTCTTTTTCTGATTCTGCGAGTTCTGGCCGTCCAGCTTTTTCATATTCTGCGACAGCATCTTTGCGTTTTTTCGCCTCACGTCTGATGACTGCTATGACCTCTTCATCGCCAAGCCCAATATCTTTTTTGTGTTCTTCGATTTCTTTGTTTTTGATAGCGGAAAAAATCATACGCAAAACACTTGTGCGCTTCTGATCGCCTGCCTGCATGGCACTTTTAAGATCTGTTCGTAATTGCGCTGTTAGTTCCATCAATGACTATACTTCTTTACCTAATTTGCGAAGTCTATCGTATTCCTTACGCTTCGTAACCCTGCGTAGAGCATCTTTTTTCTTTTTTGTCTTTGACTTTGGACGCGAGCGCACATTGAGTGTACGCGCCTTTAGTAAGATTTTTGACTGCTGTACCTTTTTGCTAAAGCGTCGCAATAGCGACCCAGTCGTCTCTTTTTCGCGTTTTAATACTGTAACCATAATTATTTTCTAGTAGTAATTTATGAGAATTCTTTTAATCTTGCCTTTATTGTACCAATAAATTTCTCTGTGGGAATAGTCTCCTGTACACCAGTCTCCATATTGCGGAGTGCGACCGTACCATCTAGCGCTTCTTTCTGTCCTACAATCAGCGCTATAGGTATATGGAGCTTTGAGACTATTGCCAGCTGTGCGCGTAGACTATCTTTGGCAAGCGTTTGCATTACTGGTACTCCGATCTTGCGCAAATCTTCAAGGAGTACAAGACTTTTTTTCTTTGCCGCAGGCCCCAGCTGGATAAGAAATATCTTTGGATGCGTCTCTGATCTCGCTTTTATCCCCTTTTTGCGGAGCAAATCGGCAACTCGTTCTGCACCCAACGCTCCGCCAACAGCTGGGGTTTTGCGCGCCCCCATCAATTCAGCAAGATCATCATATCTTCCGCCACCACCAATCGCCTGTGGGACTATACCGTCACCGGCATCAGTCGGTATAATCTCAAATACTGTACGTCCATAATAATCGAATCCACGAACCATGTGGCTATCAAGAAAATACGGGATAGACGACTCATCAAGGTACTCAAGGACTTCAGCAAAATGTTTTTTGCAAAACTCACAGGCATAATCAACCATCTGTGGCGCGTGCTTTGCTATCTGCATGCAAACCTCTTCTTTACAATCTAGCAATCGCAACGGGTTTTCTTTGATACGACGTTTGCAATCCTTGCAAACACGCTCCTGATGCTTGCGATAATAATTTATAAGTTCTTTGCGAAATGCTGGACGACACACTTTATCGCCGATAGTATTTATGTTGACCATAATGTCTTTGAGCCCAAGAGATTGAATCGCCGATACAAGAATGCGTATAACAAGGGCATCATTGATAGCATCATCATCCCCTATAACCTCGACCCCAGCCTGATGAAACTCGCGAAAGCGTCCCGCTTGCGGATTTTCGTGGCGAAAAAATGATCCTCCATAAAAAACTTTTACTGGCTGTGGCATACTGCCCATACCGTGTTCAAAATATGCGCGCATGATTGGTGCCGTACCCTCTGGACGCAAAGTAAGGCGGTCGCCTCCTTTGGTACGCAAACTGTACATTTGTTTTTCAACTACATCGGACTCTGCGCCAAGGGGTCGTTCAAAAAGCTCTGTTTTTTCTAAATGAGGTGTAGTGATTGGAGAAAATCCGTAGTAATCGCTAACGCGCCTTACCTCTTTTATCACGCGCTCAACATATGCATAATCATCGCCCAAGAGATCGTGCATACCCTTTACACTTGCTATAAGCTCTTTTTTTTGTGGTTTTTGCATAATATTTTTCTTACAGAAGGTTTAATCTGCTTGGCGGCCATAAACGAATAAAGGTTCTACCGATTATATATTTGAGATCAAGCGGTCCCCATGCGCGGGAGTCAGAGCTATATGGACGATTATCCCCTAAAACAAAGTATTCATCGTCACCGAGCACTACTGCCTTATCTGGCATAGTAAAAACTTCATCGCCGATATAAGGCTCATCAATCAATTCAAGATCCTCTCCTGACTTTGAAAGATATACACGCCCGTCACGGATCACTATAGTCTCACGAGGAAGGCCTATGATCCTCTTTATGAAGAAACTCTTTGGATCTTTGGGATACCTAAAGATGACCACCTCTCCGCGCTTTAGCTCATTAAATCTTAGCGATATCTCATCTACTATCAAGTATTCTCCATCATGAAAGGTAGGCTCCATAGATGCGCCTCGCACTATAAATGGCTGAGCGATAAAAATCCGTATAGGAATGACCACCGCGAGGGAGATCAAAAGCACACGAATGACCTCTCGTACCTCGTTTTTTAGTGTGTGAGTTTTTTCTTCTGGAGGCATAAATGACAATAAAAGTGATGCTAGTATACACCGAAAAAACCATTACGGCAAATGCAAAGAAAACGGCTATTACTAGCACTGAATGCTTTGACAAAAGTTAACTATAATGCTATAATTATCAAAGTAAGTTCATTGCAAGCATAAATACTTGCGCAACAAGAGGTTGAGGAGGAAGAGGAGGATATGGAACAATCTGTAACGACGGAAGAGGAGACGATCGACAAGTATGAACATCTCATACAGGCAAGTCTTAGGAGGATCTCGGTACACACAACTATGGCAGATGATTTGGCTCAAGAGGGGCGCATTGGCCTTTTAAAGGCGTTGAGATGCTACGACCATACCAAGGAGACGAGCTTCCAAACATACGCCAACATTCGTATTTTTGGAGCTATGCAAGACTGGCTACGAACCGTAGATGACATGGGACGCACCACCAGAAAAAGATTGCAAGAGATGGAAACGGCGATACTGACAATCACGCAGACAAATTGCGCGATTCCTGAAGAAGATATCGTTGCGAGCAATCTCAATATGTCTCTGTATGATTTCCAAAAACTGAAAGAAACAATTCTATCTAGAAGAGTCAACAGCATAGAGGATGAGAAATCGCCATCTTGTGATGACAGATGGAGCGACCCATGGGATTTGGCAACGCCTATATTGACAGGAGATCCTTCGCTAGATAGCATCTCAGCAAAAGAAACACGGGCTTTGCTGAACGAAGCGATACAGGCACTGCCTGCGAAAGAGCTCAAAGTGATTATACTTCGCTATGTACGGGATCTCACAATGCGGGAGATCGGATACAAGATGAAACTGACTGAAGGAAGAATATCACAGATACATAAAATGGCGTGCGAAAGGATAAAAGGGTTTCTCGCGACCAACGACAAATAACAGCAAGCCGTCCCAAGGCATCTTGGGACGGCTTTTTCTTTTATAAAAAACGAGTACACTACACATTATGAAAGTCATAGTTGGCCTAGGCAATCCTGGCAAAGAATACGATGGTACGCGCCATAATGTTGGGCGTGAGCTTGCTCTAGCCATCGCCAAAAAATACGGCTTTGAGCCATTTGAAGACAATAAAAAATACGCAGGACTCACCAGTAAAGGCGAGATTGAGGGCGAGAAAACACTCATCGTACTGCCAAACACTTTTATGAATAAATCTGGCAAGGCTCTTACTGAAGCTGGCGTTAAGCCAAAAGACCTTACCGTCATACATGACGATACAGACATATTGCTTGGATC
>CALRCC010000018.1 GCA_943354465.1 Candidatus Ryanbacteria bacterium | reverse complement strand
TCAACCTCATACGGTATTGATTTTGATTTTGTGATAGGCACTACGATGACTGATGCGCGAGCAACGCGAAGTGCTTTTTCAATTGACTTAGCTGTATCGTTGCCCTTGGCAACGCCGACACCAACTCGTCCTAGCTTATCGCCATAGACAACAGTCGCACGAAAACTAAAACGACGACCTCCTTTCATGACACGAGCTACACGGCGAAGATCGATAAGGCGGTGATGCCCCTCTTCTACTGGACGCTCGCGGCGTGGACGATTTGATGGCCTACCTGGCCGTTGTTGTGGTTGTGGTGACATATATTAAAATTCTAATCCTCCTTCGCGAGCGGCATCAGCAAACGCGCGAACGCGCCCATGATACTGAAACCCGCCGCGATCAAATACTACCTTTGTTATACCTTTTTCTTTGGCCTTATCAGCCATGAGTTTGCCCAACACTTTGGCGCGATCTTGTTTTGTGCCCTTTATCTTCATCGCCATATCTGACATACCGATGAGTGTCTGGCATTTTTGATCATCTATAATCTGCACTTGAAGATACCTAGAAGAACGCGAAAGCGCAAGACGCGGTCGTATATCCGAGCCTTTTATTTTCGCGCGTACACGGCGATGACGATTTATGATGCGTTGTTTTGCTGTATGTTTCATAAATTATGCTCCAGATGATGCCTTCTTGCCAGCTTTTCTGCGCACGACCTCGCCAGAGTACCGGATGCCTTTACCCTTATATGGCTCTGGCTTCTTTAACGCGCGAATCTCTGCAGCCGCCTTTCCTACAGCGTCCTTTGAAATACCTGAGACCAAAATAGTATTTTTTTCTACCTTCAAGTCAACGCCTTCTGGCGCAGGAAAAGGTACTGGATGAGAGAACCCGAGTGCCAACTCGAGGTCTTTGCCTTTTTGTGTTGCACGATAACCTACGCCTTCAATCTCAAGCTTAATATCATACCCAGATGTAACGCCTTTAACCATATTTGCTAAGTGCGCGCGCATCGTACCCCAAAGTTTAAGGGCATCGCGTGTCTGGTGCAATGGCGACACAGTCACAACTTTGTTTTCTTCTGTAATGCCGATATCAAATGGAATCGCGCGCTTAAGCGTACCCTTTGGTCCGCCGATATCAACAAAGCCAGCAGTAACTGTAATTGTTACTCCTTCTGGTAGTGTTATTGGCTGTTTACCGATACGACTCATAATAATTTACCAAATTTCAAATAAAACTTCCCCACCAACACGCGCCTTGCGTGCTTCTCGGTCGGTCATCAACCCCTTTGAGGTTGAAATAATTTGTGCTCCATACCCATGCTTAATAGAATGAATATCGCTAGCTTTGCGATAAACTCGTCGTGAAAGCTTTGATATGCGACGAGTGCCATCAATCCGCCCCTGCCCTTCCGGATTATATGAAAACGATATCTCAATAAGACGGTCAGAACGCTTGCCTCTTCGATCAATCTTCTTTACATACGAAGTCTGCTCTAAAATTTTTGAAACTTCCCAAAGAAATTTTGAATATGGAATAAGCGTTGATTCTTTACCAACGGCTTGCGCGTTTGTGATGCGCACCAAAAAGTCTGAAAGTGGATCTCTTACCATGATGATTTTTTAATACCCGGTATCATGCCTTCATTGGCAAGCTCTCGGAAACAAATACGGCATAAATCAAAATCGCGCATATAACCACGCTTACGCCCACAACGAAAGCATCGGCGAACGATTCGCGTCGAGAACTTTGGTTTGCGTGTTGCGCGTACGCGCACTGATGTTTTTGCCATATAAGGTCGCTCTAGTATACTGAAAAAATTACTTTTTAGCAAGCGGAAACCCGAGCATACGAAACAGCGTTTCAGCTTTTTCTTTCGACCCTGCGTTTGTAACTACTGTTACCTGAATACTATAAATACGGCGCACATCTTCACCGATCATCTCTGGGAAAATAATATGTTCACGAATACCAACATGAAGGTTACCGTACTCGTCTACCGCTGACGGCTGCATGCCTCGAAAATCTCGCGTACGAGGAATCGTAGACCCTACAAAACGATCAACAAAATCATTCATACGCTTACCTCGCAATGTCACTCGATATCCTACCAATGACCCAACGCGCGTTTTAAATGACGCGATAGCAATACGTGCTGGCCGCTTTTGAGGTTTTTGGCCAGTTACAATTTCTAAAAAACGAGCCATTTCTTCGCGTTCTTTGTCATCTTTGAGGCGACCAACGCCAGCATTAACAATCACCTTGGTGATGCGAGGCATGGCCAAAATATTTTTTATACCGTGTTCTTTTTGAAACACGGCTACTGCTTTTTCTTTATATATTTCTGAAATTCGTTTCATATAATCTCCTATGTAAGGCTAGCCTTACACTTCTTGCATATACGCGACTTTACGCCATCATGTGATTCATATCCTACTCGTGTTATTTTGTCACATGCCGGACACAATACCTGCACATTTGCAGCCCATACTGGATGGATAACAGTCACTCGCTGGCCTTTTTCTCCGCCACGACGTGCTTTTGTATGGCGCATTTTTTCGTTGACTCCCTCAATAACCACTTTATTTAGCACTGGGAGTGTGCGAATAATCTTACCCTTCTTTCCGTGGTCCTTACCCTTCATTACGATTACTGTATCGCCTTTTTTTAGTTTTAGAGTATTCATTATAGTACCTCCTGTGCAAGTGAAATAATTTTTGTATATCCAAGATCACGCAACTCACGTGCTATTGGACCGAAAATACGACCTCCACGAGGCTCGCCCTTTGCATCAATCACAACAGCCGCGTTATCATCAAAACGAATATACGAGCCATCTTTGCGACGAAGCGGTGCGCGAGAACGCACGATAACTGCACGAACAATTTCTTTTTTCTTGATTGTCTTTCTTGGCTCTGCTACTTGTACTGACGCGATCACAATATCGCCGATACGCGCATACCGCTTTCTGGTACCACCGAGCACCTTGAACACGCGGATGATGCGTGCACCCGTATTATCTGCTACTACCAATAATGATCGTGGTTGTACCATATAATCTCCTTATTTAATCTCCTTAACAGCTGTCCAGCGTTTGTCGCGCGACATACGAGTAATCGGCATCAATATAACCTTGTCGCCCTCAGACAAAGAATTGTCCTCAATATGCGCCTTATAGCGTTTTGAAACACGCATAAACTTGTGATATTTAGGATGCTTTTTCAAACGAGATACCTCAACAACCACAGTCTTTTGCATTTTGGCCGAGACTACGGTACCTTTTAATTTTTGGATATGTTTTATCATGATTGTTTTTCTTTGATCAACGTAAGAATGCGCGCACGCTCTCTTTTTAATCCGCGCACTTCTTTTACATTCTTTGAGCGAGAGCGCGAATGATGGAATGTAGACTCTGCGATCTTTTGATTTGTCGTCTTCAAAATCTCAAGAATCTCTGCGTCTGTTTTTGTTCGTAAATCTTTTGCTTTCATAATATCTCCTTAGCCTCGAATTACGAACTTTGTCTTGACTGGTAATTTTGCCCCTGCTCTGCGCATAGCCTCACGCGCTGACTCTTCAGTTACGCCGTCTATTTCAAAAAGTACGCGACCCGGACGCACTGGAAATACATAGTGGTCTGGAGCGCCCTTACCTCCACCCATAGTTACTTCTGGAGGGCGGCGTGTAATCGGCTTATCTGGAAAAATACGAATCCATAGCTTGCCAGTTTTCTGAATATAACGAGTAAGCGCTTTGCGAGCGGCCTCTATTTGACGCGAGTTAATCCATGCCGCGCTCTCAGCCCTAAGCCCATACTGGCCAAAAGAAACTTTAAGACCGCGCGTCTCAACAGTGCGCTTTCTTGAGCGACCCTTTTGCCATTTGCGATATTTGACCTTTTTTGGGGCTAACATATTTTTTATTTATCTTTATTATTCGTCTTTTTATCATCGGAAAATACTTCGCCCTTATACAGCCAAACTTTGATACCGACTGTTCCGTATGGCAAAATAGCACGTTCACGAGCAAACTCAACATCAGCCCTCATAGTCTGCAACGGAATTGATCCGTCGCGAAGCCATTCCACGCGACCCATTTCTGATCCATCTAGGCGACCTGATACTTGTATACGGATACCCTTTGCGGCGCCAGACGTCATAACCTTTTGAATATTTATCTTAAGTGTACGGCGAAATGGTAAACGCTTTTCAAGATCTTGAGCAACAAGACGGGCTACTGATGCGGCATCGCCAAATGGATTGCGTATTTCCTCGATAGTAATGCGCATATCGCGAATAGCAAACTTTTTGTTTATGTCTTTTTTGAGACGCTCAATACCCTCTCCGCCACGACCGATCAAAAGACCTGGACGCGGTGTGCGAACGATGACATGCATTGTATTGCGTGAACGCTCAATCTCAACACCAGAGATCATTTGCATACGGAGTTTTTTCATCATCCACTCACGAAGCATGACGTCTTCTTTTAAAAATTTTGTGTACTGCTTCGTATTAAACCAGCGTGAACGCCAGTCACGAAGGATTCCAACTCTATGTGCGTATGGATGTACTGAATGTCCCATAATATTATTTATTATCTCCGACAGTCTCTAACGTTAATGAGACATGGCTTGTGCGCTTGCGAATAGGAAAAGCTCGACCGCGAGCGCGTGGCATTGAACGCTTGAGTGTGCGACCTTCATCTACACGAAAATCGGTAATAATCAGCGGGGTTGCCTTGGCGATCTTAGCATTATGATAAGCATTGGCAATGGCGCTCTTTATCAATTTTAAAATCGGCTCTGCGCCACGCTTTGGGAGTGAACGAAGCTGTGCTTCTGCATCACGCGCGTCCATACCCTTAACAAGGTCGATTAACAGGCGCACCTTACGCGGGGCGATACGAAGCGATCCAAGATATGCGTGAACTTTAGTCATAAATATTATTTAGTAGTACCGGTCTTGGCAGCTTTAGCTGATTCCTGCTCTTTAATCTTTGCCGCCGCTTCAATTTCTTTCTGCATCTTACCACCATGGCGTGTAAACTTGCGCGTAGGGCTAAACTCACCCAAACGATGGCCGACCATTTCTTCTGAGACAATTACATTGATAAAATCTCTACCGTTGTGAACGCCAAAAGTATATCCGATCATTTCAGGAGAAATCTGTGACGAGCGAGCCCATGTCTTGATAGCAGTATTTTTGGCACCAGCAGGAAGCTTTTTGATTTTGATCAAAAGCTTTGGTTCAATATATGGTCCTTTTTTAAGTGATCGTGACATAGTTCAGATTAACCGTTTTGCTTGGTTGGACGACGTTTGATAATAAATTGCTGTGAATATTTCTTTTTATTGCGAGTCTTAACTCCACGAGTACCTTTACCCCACATGTTTTTAGGGCGACGCGTTCCTTGTGGCTGTGCACCTTCACCTCCACCGTATGGATGGTCAACTGGATTCATAGCTGATCCGCGAACCGTAGGGCGAATACCCATCCAACGAGAACGACCTGCCTTACCGATAGTAACAAACATATGCTCTTCATTTGAGATGCTACCTACAGTACCCCACACTGATGAGGAAATCTTGCGTACTTCTTTTGACGGCATTTTCAGAGTCGTGGTACGGCCTTCCTGCGCGACTACTTCAGCTGATGCCCCGGCTGAGCGAATCATGCGACCTCCACCGCCTGGCTTAAACTCAATATTATATACATAAGTACCGGGCACCATGCGCGAGATCACTGTGGCATTGCCTGGCTTAACAGGAGCTTTTTCTGAATACAAAATAACAGAGTCTTTTTTCATCTCACGGCCAGCAAGTACATAGCGCTTCTCGCCATCAGGATACTGAATGAGAGCTATAAATGCCGTACGGTTTGGATCGTACTCTATTGAAACAACGCGACCTGGAATATCGCGCTTGTCATAAGCGAAAGAAACTATGCGATATACGCGCTTGTGGCCTCCACCCTTATGACGCACGGTGATGCGTCCAGCGCTATTGCGACCGACATGACGTTTGCGTCCCTGCGTCAAACTCTTTTCAGGCTTCGCGCCATACGTCAAAACTTCCCGATAGTTGATACCGGTCATATGTCTGCGCGATGGAGTTGTTGGTGCGTATGATTTCATAAATAATTAAAAAATATCGATTGACTCACCTTTGCGGAGAGCAACCACCGCCTTTTTATATCCTCTTTTGACTCCACTCGTCAACCCTCGACGACGTGGCTTTTCGCGCGCCGTGACTATGCGCACGCCTATAACGTGTACCTTGTATGCTTTCTCAACTGCTTTGCGCACTGCCTGTTTGTTGGCAGTAGACGCTATGCGAAACACATACTGACCAATTTCTGCGAGCATGCGCGCGCGTTCTGTTATATGAGGCGCGATAAGTACTGCGCGCTCAACCCCTTCAAAACGAGTCAGCAATTTTTGCTCTGCACCATCAGCATGATCATGTTTGACATGGTCTATGTGCTTTTCTTCTTTTTCTTTTTTCTTTAAAAATGGGAGGAGTGCCATATATATTGATTAGCGAGCAATCGCTGCTACCGCATCTTTTGTAAATACCAAATACTTTGGTAAGAGCGCTTCTTCGACATTAATATTGCGCGCCTCCATGATCTCGACAAATGGTAAATTGCGAAACGCGCGAATGGTCTCTGGCTGTGACTTCGCAGTCAAGATAAGAGCGCGACCACCCTTTGCACCAAGGTTTTGCTTATCAATCGCTTTACCGAATATCTTTAAAAACATAGCTGCCTCTTTTGTTTTTGGCTTCTCTGTAGAGAGAGTATCTAAGAAGATAATCTCGCCATCTTTGAGTTTACGGGAAAGCGCAACTGCTAACGCCTTACGACGCGCATTTTTATTGATCTTTGTTGTAAAATTTTTGTCTTTCGATGGACCGTGAGTAACACCGCCACCAACCCATAATGGTGAGCGTGTTGATCCATGACGAGCGCGACCAGTACCCTTTTGACGCCAAGGTTTTTTACCGCCACCACGAACCTCGCCACGATCTTTGACATGTGCGATGGCCTTACGGCGATTTGCTTGAATCTGGATTACAGTTTCATGAATCAATGTAGGGCTCCAGCGAACACCAAAAAGAGCGTCTGACAAAGTCACCTTCCCTACCGTGTCGCCCTTTTGATTATAAAGTGGAGCTTCCATGATATGTTATACAGAAATTTCTAATAGAGTGCCGCGCGCACCAGGAACGGCTCCTCGCACATACAAAAGATTTTTCTCAGCATCAACTTTGGCGACCAGTAAATTTTCTACCGTGATACGAGTACCGCCCATGCGACCGCCCATGCGAGTACCCTTGAGTACGCGCTGTGGCCATACCGCACCGATAGAACCTGGCTCGCGATGAGCGTGCTTTGTGCCGTGTGTCTTTGGAGCGCCCTTGAAGCCGTGGCGCTTGACCACGCCCTGAAAACCACGACCCTTCATGGTGCCAGAAACCTTTACAAAGTCTCCTTCTGCGAAAACCGAAACATCGATTTTACCACCTTTTTCATACGAATCCTCCGTACGAAACTCTTTGCGCGTCTTGCCAAAAAGGACCTGTACCGCCTCATAGCCGTCTTTTTCTTTACCCTTTACTTGAGAGATCTCTACTGGACCAGCTTGAATAATGGTCACTGGGACTACAGTGCCGTCATCATTAAATATTTGGCTCATTTCGAGCTTTTTGCCAAGGATAAACTTTTTCATATTGTAATAAAATACCCCGCACGGTGGGGCTAGGCCTTACCGTTACTATCTTGGGGAAGATATCACCCGAGAAACATGATCCCTTTGTAGCACAAGGGAAAAGAGCTGTCCAGAGTGGGACGAGTCTACCCATCAAAACATTGACTTTTTAAAGATTTTGGGTTATTTTTTATTATTAGAAGGGAGAATGTACCAGCCTATGAAGATACTACTCGTAGACTACAGCGCCGAGGATCGGGCGCGCGTACACAAGAAGCTCAAAGACGCCATACAGAATTCAGTACTGCTCGAGACAGACAGCTTTGCGAAGGCGCGCGCCATCGCAAACGAAGAACACCCTGACATCATGGTCGTCGAGATCGTGGCGGAGAAGGGGTTTCGACATGGCATGCAATTCGTCTCGGGCATGCGCGAGACACGCCCCAATATGCCCATCATCGTCTACTCACACGAGACGATGCTCGGCATCGCGGACGCAATGGTGAAGATCGGGGTTTCCGCAGTAGTACCCAAGTCGTCAGGCGTGCCAAACGAGCTCACTGACGCTGTACGAGTCTTCGGACTCTTGCGCTAACGCGCGGAGACGCTCAAACGACATGCCCCCAGCACCATCACGGTGCTGGGGAATTTTCTTTCTAAACCAAAAACCGCCCGAGGGCGGTTTTTGGTTAGGGCAGAACCCTTTTTACATCTTTACTTCTACATCAACTCCAGCGGGCAAATTGAGATTGGTTAGTGCATCAATGATCTTGGGTGTTGGATCCTTGATATCAATGATACGCTTGTGTACTCGCATCTCAAACTGTTCGCGTGCATTTTTATGCACAAATGTTGAGCGGTTTACAGTATACTTGCGAATTTCTGTAGGTAACGGCACTGGCCCTACAATCTCGCCTCCGTATCTGCGCGCGGTCTCTACAATCTGCTTTACCGACGCGTCAATAACCTTGCTATCATACGCGCGTATGCGAATACGAAGTTTGGTCGCGGCTGGAGTTTTTTCTACTGCTCGTGCCATTATAGAATTTTATAAAGATTAGAATTATTTGTTGATTTTAGTAACGACTCCAGCGCCTACAGTCTTACCACCCTCGCGGATAGCAAAGCGTTGTTTTTCTTCCAAAGCTACTGGCTGTACAAGCTTTACTTGGAATTTCATAGTATCGCCTGGCATAACCATCTCTGTGCCTTGTGGCAAGGTTACCTCGCCAGTCACATCAGTAGTTCGGATGTAAAACTGTGGCTTGTATCCTGCGAAAAATGGTGTGTGGCGACCGCCTTCTTCTTTTGTAAGGATATATACCTCCGCATCAAACTCTGTATGCGGGGTGACAGATCCTGCCTTTGCCAATACCTGGCCACGCTCAACATCTTCTTTTTTGAGACCGCGCAAGAGAAGACCTGCGTTGTCGCCCGCCAAACCTTCGTCAAGCGATTTGTTGAACATCTCAATACCAGTAACAACCGTCTTTTGTGTATCGCGAATACCTACGATTTCAATTTCTTCGCCTACCTTGATCTTTCCGCGCTCAATTTTACCTGTTACGACAGTACCACGACCTTCAATAGAGAAGACGTCTTCTACTGGCATCAAGAATGGCTTTTCAAGATCGCGCTCTGGCTCTGGGATATAAGTGTCAAGCTGATTAGCAAGTTCAAGAATGGCCTTGACCGCAGGGTCTTCAACCGTCTTTCCTTCTAATGCCTTAAGTGCTGAACCACGAATAATCGGTGTCTTGTCGCCAGGATAATCATACTTTGTAAGAAGCTCGCGAATTTCTTGCTCAACAAGGTCAATAAGCTCTGGGTCATCTACTGCATCGCATTTATTCAAAAATACGATAATAGAAGGAACGCCAACCTGTTTTGCCAACAAGATGTGCTCTCGTGTCTGTGGCATCGGGCCATCAGTTGCGGCTACAACGAGTACTGCGCCGTCCATCTGGGCGGCACCTGTAATCATGTTTTTGATATAGTCTGCATGCCCAGGCGCATCAATATGCGCATAGTGACGCACCTTAGACTCATATTCTGAATGGTGAAGAGCAATCGTAATACCACGAGCGCGCTCTTCAGGCGCGTTGTCAATTTGGCTCACATCCTCAACACGCACCTTGTTTCCGGCGAGTGCCAAGCAATGGAGGATTGCAGCCGTCAATGTGGTCTTACCGTGGTCAACGTGACCAATGGTTCCTACATTGAGGTGCGGTTTTGAACGGTCGAATTTTTCCGTTGCCATAGTGAAAAAACATTAAAAACGAGTAATTAAAAGATACAGTCAAT
>CALRCC010000017.1 GCA_943354465.1 Candidatus Ryanbacteria bacterium | reverse complement strand
TTACCCACCCGCTATTGCGCCTCAATTTTATCTCACCGCCAGTTAAATCAAGATTGCCATCGCTAGTTTGCCCAACTACAGACAGCCAATCTGTCTGCGTCCATGTTTTTGAATCCCAGCTAGTAATATACGAACTGCGCGTGACTGTATTTGAAACTCCCGGACGCGTCTCCCAGCTAACTTTGACTGTCGCGCGCGTTGTGTGCGGATCAGTCGCGCCTGCTTGGCATGTAACGATAACGCGCGATGCGTCACGACACACGGCTTCGAGTGTGATAGCGCGTGTAAACTTGCCAAATATATCTTCGGCATTGGTCTTTGGCATTGTATTCCACGCGCCATCACGAATTGACCGCAAAACCTCCATACTTTCTTCGGCGAGTGCAGACGCCTTTGTATGATCTCCGCCTTGTGTGAGTGCGGTAAATCCGCCGAGAGATACGCTAACCAAAATAGATGCAATCATAGAAAAAATCGCAAGCGCAATAATAATCTCAAAAAGCGTCTGCCCTTTCATATATCCATTATTGCGCATCTACGAGCCCAATGGGAGTGATAGTGATAGTACGCGAGCCCCCAGACGTATGCGTAATGGTTATTGTTTGTGTAGATGCGATATTTGGTACGCCAAGCCCGCGACTAAAATAAATATCCGCGGGAGCAAGAGTTGTAGAGATACTAACCGCACCTGGTATTTGACGGACTTCATCAAACGCAGTATTGGCAACATACCAGCCGTTTGGTATTTGATAAATTGTATAACTCTGCGCGCCTTGAGTGAGCGCAAACGACAAACCATGAGTCGCATTATCAACTCTAGCGACTGATCGCGAGCGCGCCGCACGAAGAGACATCGTAATCTCTGTAGTCACGTCATCAAGCTGACTAGATACCTGCAAATTTGATACGACTGGTACAGAAATAACAGCGATAATGCCCAAAAGCGCGAGCGTCGTGAGCAATTCGGTGAGCGTAAAAGCTCTGCTATCACCTAATGCCGCCCGTAATATCATATATTGGAGTTATAATCGCAAGCGCAAGCCCTCCAACCAAGAGACCTATAATCAAAAGTAGCATCGGCTCTAACACGGTAGAGAGAGTTTTGGTTGATGCGTCTACTTCGTCTTCATAAAATGAAGCAAGATAAAAAAGAGTCTCTTCAAACTTGCCAGACTCTTCGCCAACCTTGATCATACGCGTGACAATCACAGGGAAAAGATGTGCCTCTTGCGCCAAACTGTCAGACAACTTTGAACCCTTGGCGACATCGCGCCATACCCTATCAAGAGCCAGCTTGTAATAATAATTGCCCATAGAATCGCGCGCGATCTCAATCGCTTCATCTATATTTACCCCGCTTTTTAACAACATACCAAGTGTACGCGTGAACCGTGCGATATTTGCAGATCTGATCATGCCACCTACGAGTGGCGTGCGAAGCGCAAAAAGATGAGTGACTGGATGCGAAAACTTTTGACGTACTGTCCACGCAAACATAAATACAAACACGACAATGCCGACAAAAAAGAAATGTCCATAATCACTTATAAAATGCGAGAAGCTGATAAGCGCTCGCGTAGCAAATGGTAATTTTGCGCGCATACCTTCAAACAACGGTGTAATCTTTGGTAGTACAAAAAAAGAAACCCCCATCGCCAGCATAAACGCCGCTGCCAATATAACCGATGGATACATCAGCGCGCCTTTGATTTTTGATGCAAGCTCTTTTTCGCGCTCTAGAGCTTTAGCAATATTTTCAAGATTCTCAGGCAAAGTTCCAGATTTTTCGCCTGCGTAAGTCGCCTCTATAAAAAGTCCGCCAAATATCTTGTCATGATCGCCAAATGCTTGAGACAACGGCCTACCCGTCTCTACTGCACGCATCACGTCAGAGATTACATCACGAAACGAGCCGTGCGAAGAGTCGCGCGTCACCTGCAAAGCCTCCATCAGAGTTAAACCAGACTTGAGCATGACAGCGAGGTGCCTAGCAAAAAGCGCGCGCGTAGCAAGACTGGCGCCTCTTTGGCCACGCCGAGCTTTAGCCCGCTGTTTTGTCATGAATCGCAATATATTTGCGAACGACCTCTGGAAGCTTTGTGATAGAAAAATCAGTCTTTACGAGATAATCAACGGCCCCAAGATCCATACCAGTCTTGATATCAGATTCTTGACCAAGATTAGTCAGCATTACTACTGGGATATCTTTTGTCTCTGGATCAAGCTTCAATTCACCCAAAATATCAAACCCATTTTTCTGAGGCAATATAACATCAAGAAGCACGAGGTCTGGCTTTTCTTGCCTTACCTTGCCCAACCCCTCCTCGCCTGAAATCGCCATACTAACCGAAAAACCTTCGCGAGAGAGTTTGTCGCTGTATAGCTTCAAAAGAAACTTGTCGTCTTCTATGATAAGGATTTTTTTCTGATCTGGCATAATATATAACTATTGTATAGGTAGTGAGAACGAAAAGGTAGAGCCCTTGCCCTCGACTGACTCAAACCAGATCTTGCCTCCACTTTTCTCAATAATCGCCTTTGAAATATACAACCCTAGCCCTGATCCGTCTGGCGCGATCGCGCTGATACTTGGACTGCGATAAAATTTACTAAAAATCTTGCCCTTGTCTCCATCGCCTATACCTACACCGGTATCAGTAGATGAAAATAAGATATCATGCCCGTCCCTGCGCACAGACATAGTGACGGATCCTCTGCCCTTGCTATAGCGAATCGCGTTATACACGATATTGTTGATAACCTCGTGAATCTTTAGCGCATCAATAAATGTTTTCGGCAAATTGTCTTCAACGGTTATTGAAAGTGTAGTATTTTTTGCTTGCGCGAAAGTTGTAAGATCGGCGACCACTGCTTTGGCGAGCGCGCCTACATCAGATGATTCTGGCATAAGCTGCATCCGACCTTCATCTATACGAGATGCATCAAGCAAGTTTTTGACAAGACCAATCATTTTATTTGATCCGTCGAGCGCGAGCGTAAGATATTCTCGTTGCTTTACTGTCATCTCTCCTAGATCGCCAGATAGCATTATCTCAAGAGATGACTTGATGCCGGCGAGCGGAGTTTTCAGCTGATGTGAGATTACTGACGTGACTTCTGTAATGCGTTGCGTCGTCTCTTCGCTGGTGAAATGTTTGTCTGGCATATTATTCTTTGGTTGCGCGGATAACTTCTTCTATCGTAGTGACGCCTCTTACTACCTTATCCATACCATCTTCTAGCATAGTAGTCATGCCCTGCGTGCGAGCAAAACGCATAATATCAGGCGATGCCGCTCGCGAAGCGACAAGCTGTTTTATCTCCTGCGTCATAAACAGTACTTCAAAAACTCCAACGCGCCCAATATACCCAGTATTTGAACATACGGCGCACCCAGTACCTTTATAAAGACGCATATTTTCAATGTCAGTCTTCATACCTGCAAGCATCTTTTTTTCATCATCCGATACTTGATGCGAAGCGCGGCATTTTTCGCAAATTTTGCGTACCAAACGTTGAGCTATAACAATGTTTACAGTAGAAGAAACCAAAAACGGCTCGACCTTCATATCTAACAGGCGAGGTAGTGTTGTCGCGGCGTCATTTGCGTGCAAGGTTGAGAGTACGAGGTGGCCAGTCATAGCCGAATTGATGGCGATATCTGCGGTTTCTTCGTCACGAATTTCACCAACCATAATAATATCTGGATCTTGGCGAACGATGGCGCGAAGTCCTTTTGCAAATGTAAGATTAGTCCTCGCGTTTACCTGAATCTGGCTAACGCCTTCGATCTCATATTCAACTGGGTCTTCAATAGTCGCTATATGCACATCTCGCTTGTTTAAAATCTTGAGCATAGCGTATACGGTAGTGGTCTTTCCTGAACCTGTTGGCCCCGTAACCAAAATCATGCCGTGTGGATTTTGTATCGCATGCTCAATCTTCGCGCGATCAGCATCAGAGAGGCCTATATCTGATAAACTGTATTGTCTGCTCTTTGATGAAAGCAAGCGCATCACGACATTTTCGCCCTCTGTAATAGGCACTATAGAAACGCGGACATCAATCTTGTCATCATCTGTCTCAAACGAAAGCTTGCCGTCTTGCGCCGCACGATGCTCATCTGTACGCATCTTTGCTAAAATCTTGATGCGCGTCAAAATCACATCAAGAAGATTTTTTGGTAAATCTAAAATATCATGCATCACGCCATCAATACGAAAACGAATAACTATTTTTTGGGCGTGCGGTTCAATATGCACATCAGACGCTTTTGACTCGTGCCCGTATCGCAAAAGGGAGTCAACCACGGCAACAGTCGCCTCATCGCGATCTTCACGCGAGAGCTTTTCATCTTTGAGATTGTCAAGAATCTTTGTGAATGCTTCACGAATATGCGCACGATAAAATCCGAGCGCTTCTGCGAGACCTCGTTTTGAAATATAAAATTTGACTATCGGTCCTGACAATCGTTTTTCGAGCAAATTTGTCATATCCGAGTCAGATGGATCCCGCATGGCGACCTTGAACTTGTCTTTATCTCTACCAAACGCGATGACTCCGCGAGAACGCGCGACCAACTCTGGTATTTGGCGTAAAACTTCTTCATCAATCTTTTCTTCTTGAATATTTATAGCTGGCACACCATACTCTGCGGCGAGTATTTGGCTCAACTGATCGTCGCGAATCATGTCTCTGTCTATCAACAGATCTTCAACCGGCTCATTGTGCGCTGACGCCTCAAGTGCGAGTGCGTCAAAACCAGACGGCGATATCAAGCCGGGGCCAGTCAAAAGCTCTTTTAATCGGGCGTCAATCATAACAAAAGATAATTTTATTATATAGCTTTTGTCACTAATGTGAACGGATAAGTCGCAGTTTTTGCTCGCGCGTCATGCGCTTTATTACTGCCTCGCGCCTCAATGCCTCGCCTTTTGCGCCGATTTTCTCTGAATATACTATCTTTTTTGGCTTATGTGAGCGTGTATAGCTCCCACCTTTGCCATTTTTATGCTCTGTAAATCTTCTAAGCAAATCATTTGTCGCGCCAGTATACAAACTTCCATCTTCGCATTGGAGGATATAGATAAACCACATTTTTATATGATAGCAAAAAAAAAATCCCAGAGGTTGCGCCTCTGGGATTTTTTCTTTTGTGTTGCGGGGGCTGGATTTGAACCAGCGACCTCAAGGTTATGAGCCTTGCGAGCTACCAGGCTGCTCCACCCCGCGAAAGCATTATACGAGATTTTTTAGCTACAATCAAGCAACCGTTTCTTCAAACCGCTTTGCAATCGCCAGCAATTCATAATCGGCAAAACGCTTTCCTATGAGCTGAAGCCCGACTGGCATACCTTCACTCTTGCCAATAGGCAACGAAATAGCTGGGAGCCCTGCCAAGTTCGCTGGCACCGTATATATATCTTCCAAATACATAGCAAGGGGGTTTTGCGATTTTTCGCCAAGCTTAAACGCAACCGATGGCGTAGTAGGCATGACGATAGCATCAACCTCCAAAAACGCTTCATCAAAAGCTTTAGAGACAAGAGTGCGCACGCGTTGTGCCTGCAGATAATACGCGTCGTAGTAGCCGTGAGAAAGTACATAAGTACCGATAGCGATTCGGCGTTTTACCTCAACACCAAATCCTTTTGCTTTTGTTTTGCCATATACTTCAAAAAGCGTATCCGCTTTAGCGCGATCTCCATAGCGCATACCGTCAAAACGCGCCATATTGCTTGAAACCTCTGCTGGCATAATGATGTAATAGCAAGCAAGCGCGTATGACAAATCTTTGAGTGATACTGGTACAAATTTAAAATTGGCACCATCGGCTTTTTTGAATGAATCTCTAATCACCTTTTCAATTTTAGGATCGAGACCGTCTTTCATAAAATCTTCTGGAATACCCAAAACATATTCTTTTTTATTTGACACGCCTTCATTTATTTCTTGCGAAGTCATATCAAGAGGGTCTTTGCCTTCAATCGCGCGAAACACGATTTCTGCGTCTTCTACTGAAGTCGCAAATGGGCCAATCTGATCAAGACTAGACGCCATCGCGATAAGGCCAGAGCGTGATACACGGCCATAGCTCGGCTTGAACCCAACGACGCCACAAAATGATGCTGGCTGTCTGATAGAACCACCTGTATCAGAACCAAGGGCGATTGGCACCATGTCAGACGCCACCGCGACAGCCGAACCACCCGAAGAACCGCCAGATACTCGCGTAATGTCATATGGATTTTTAGTAGGACCAAATGCCGAATTTTCGGTAGATCCTCCCATAGCAAACTCATCGAGATTTGTCTTGCCTATAATAATCGCGCCAGCGTCTCGCAATCGTTCAACTACAAACGCATCGTAAGACGCGATATATGATTTTAAAATCTGTGAAGCGGCAGTAGTGACAGTACCTTTTACCAAAATATTGTCTTTGAGCGCGGTGCCGATTCCTTCAAGTGTGCCTAGCTTGTCGCCTGACGCGATTTTGGCATCAATGCGCTCTGCCTCGCGCTCCGCGCTCTCAATATGAACATCAAGAAAAGCGTGGAGCTCGCCATCACGCGCGCGAATATGCGCAAGCGATTCGCTGATATGCTCGCTGACTGATTTCTTTTTTGATATAAATGCGTCGTGAAGATCACGAATCTTGGAGATTGACATACTAACCTTCAAATACTTTTTTAGTCTTCAAATAATCATCTGACGATTCTGGAAACTGCCCCTTGATCAACTCAACATCACTCGCGTTTTGCGATATCGCCGTATCCGCGCGCAATTCTTTGAGTATAGGTGCAAAAGAAAGCGTTGGGGCAAGCTCACCCAACTGCGCCGTCTTTAGCTTGTCAATATATGCGAAAATATCCGAAATTTCTTTCGGCAAGCGCGCAAGTTCTTCTGGTGTTGCCTCTATCCGCGCGAGCGAAAATAGCTTTTTTACTTCTTCGGATGTAATCATAAAAGAATCCTAGCAAACTAACGCGTCTTTTTCAAAAACTCATCTTCGGTCAAGACGGCCACGCCAAGCTTTTTTGCTTTGTCATATTTGGATCCTGGCGCATTGCCAGCGACTACAAAGCTTGTTTTTTTGGAAACGGTTTCAGACGGATCGCCTCCAAGTCCGCGCACCAATGCCTTTGCCTCGTCACGGCTTATGGATGTCAGCTCACCCGTAAATACAAATGAAAGTCCAGTGAGCTTACCTAGTTTTTTCTTTGGCGCGCGCGCGATTTCAACGCCAGCTTGTATCAAGCGCTCTATAAAACTCTTGTTGCGATTGTCTTTAAAATAATCGACTATGCTATGCGCGACAACTTCTCCGATATTTTTTATACCTACTATGTCATCGTACGAAGCGCGTGCTATACCAGACAGCTCGCCAAAATGTTCCGCCAAGTCAATCGCCGTTTCCTCGCCTACATGCAAAATTGATAGCGCTACTAAAAAACGGGGCAATGTGATGTGTTTTGATTTTTTGATTGATGCGATTAGATTATCCGCGGACTTCTCGCCAAAACGGTCGAGCACAGCGATATCATCTCTTGTCAAACCAAAAATATCAGACGCGTCTTGTATCAATCCATTATCAAACAGCGCGTCAACAATCTTTGGGCCTAGCCCGTCAATATCAAAAGCATTTCTACCTGCAAAATAATATACGCGCTCACGCGTTCGTGATTGGCATTCTATATTTGGGCATCGCGCGATTACGCCACCATCATCTTTTTCTATCTTTGCTCCGCAAACTGGACACTTGACTGGCATGTGAAAATTTTTCTCCTTGCCCGTGCGCAATTCAGTTAGCACTTTACGCACATCGGGGATCACATCGCCTGCTCGCCCTACGATCACGCTATCGCCTATCTTTACACCCAAACGCCCGATCTCGTCTTCATTGTGAAGCGTCGCGCGAGAGACTGTGACACCGCCAACATTGATTGGCGTCAAATGTGCCACTGGCGTGAGCGCACCAGTCCGACCTACTTGGATCACAATATCTTCAATGCGTGTGATGGCTTCTTGTGGCGCGAATTTATATGCGATAGCACCACGCGGAGTTTTACCTACAACGCCGAGCCGATCAAAAATATCAGACTCATCAACCTGAACCACGACGCCATCAATCTCATACGGAAATGCCTCACGCTTTTCTATGATGCTCGCATGAAAATCAAACACGCCATCCAGATTATGAAACGCCTTTGCATATGGATCCGTTTTGAATCCCAAATCTTTGAGCGCCTGATGCTCTTGAGCATGTGTCAAGACGCCTAGTGCATCACGATCTTTTTTGGAAAAAATAATATCATAAGCGACAAATTCAAGGCTGCGCTTGGCTACAATACGCGAATCAAGCTGACGCAAAGAACCTGCCGCCAAGTTGCGCGAATTGGCATATATGTTCTCGCCGTTTTTTTCTTGATCTTTGTTTATGCGGACAAGTCCTTTTTTGGAGATAAGTGCCTCGCCTCTGATCTCAACATCGCTTAACTCCAAAATCTTTTTTGAAAACGCATGAGGTCGTGCGCCGAAAAGATCAAGCCGTAGTGGTATAGAGTCAATAGTTTTTATATTTACAGTGATGTCTTCACCTACAGCACCGTCGCCTCGCGTAGCGCCAGATGTTAGCACACCATTTTTATAAACAAGCGATAGCGCCAGACCATCAAGCTTGAGCTCGGCAAAGTACTGAAAATCGTGCCTACCTGAAAACTTCTCTATCTTTGTCTCCCATGCCCTCATATCGTCCGTAGAAAATGCATCTTGAAGCGATAGCATTCGCGCGCTGTGTTTTATTTTTTTAAATTTTTTAGATACCGCCCCCTCAACACGCTGTGTTGGAGAATCAGGCGTGATAAGCTCGGGATATTTTTCTTCGAGCAAAAAAAGCTCGCGTTTGAGTGAGTCAAGCGCGTCATCAGAAATCTCTAGCCGATTTTCTACATGGTACTGATACCTGTATGTATTGATTAGCTTTCTAAGTTTGCGCGTGTGCTCATTGATATCATGCTGTGTCATTTGCAACTGCCATTTGTATCCACACACTCTAACAAAGACCTGTTAACCGCCAACTTCTTGTCACAAGAACTAAAACCATCAGCTTGCGTTTCAACACTCACCCATTCTGAAGTGTCTGCACCAATATGTTGTATAGAAGTGATAGTAACATCAGCACAAATATTGTCTTTGTTTATAGAAAACTTAAAAACATGCTTCTTGTCGTCTTCGGCTGTATCGTGATCTTGAACACTAACCTCATCATACGAGGCGCCAACTATATTCGTATCATGGAAAACATCAGCGCCATTGCACTCAATGGTTGCTGTAAGGACGCATGTAGATAAACCTCCGGCGCACGTATTCTCTGGCTTCCATAAACCGCCTTCTCCATTAGCTCCATCATTTACACGCAAACGATAATACGCGGCGCATTCTTTGATTGTATTTGCGGCATAAAATGCCTTGTGAGAATCGCGCGCGCTACGATTGATCTGCAGTTGCACCAATACAGTATAAAAAATGCCAAGTGATATTGAGAGACCAGCAGTCAAAAAAAGCACAGCCAGCAAAAGCGTCACACCTCTTTTATGTTGTACTGTTGAAATCATGGTGTGATTAAATATCAAGTTTTAACATAGATATAGTAGTTTGCAGGTTTATGGCTGTCTCATGCGGAGTGTCTGCTTTTACTACGCCACGCAATACAATAGTCACCCTAGATTGTATATTGTCTGTGCTATCTGCACCTGCAAGTTTAAACTCCAATCGGTCAATCTTTATATCAGACCCTGTGATTTTATTAAAATTCGAACCACCATCAGTACTATACTCGACAGCATTACCATCAAGCCTATACTGTGCGGGTTTGCCGTTTGAATTTTTAAATTGGAAACACGTAAGATCGCCCGCCACGCCGCATAGTTTGTACTTAATACCATTGCGTATCTCGCGCGTCATCTCAATCATAGCAAAACGCAAGTTGTCTTGGTTGATTTGCGCGCTTGCCACTCGCTTTTCAGCAGATGTCAAAATCAGCAATGATCCGACGGTCAGCATAGCGACTACAGTAAAAACACCCACAGAGACTATAATCTCTATCAAACTAAATCCGCGAGTTTTTATATTGCTAGAAGCCATGGTCAGTAAGTACGTCTATAACCTCTACTTTTTTTGACTCTGTCTTTTCCATCCATTTGACTGTAGCCGTTATCTTTTTGTCAAATACACCAGAACCTCTATCGGTGGAGCCTGTAATAGTAATATCTCTTGTAAATATTGTGGGCGTGCCTGACTCGTATTGATAGAAACCGTAGCTATCTAATTTGAGTTGTTTGTTGTAGTTGGCTATATAAAGAAACCAATCAATAGAACCTCCTGTATGTGCATTATTAACATAATTTGAATCACGCTGGTTGCGTACTAGCTCTAGACCCTCTTGTGCAAGATTTGATGCGATGAGCTGATTGCGCATAGTTGTGACGGCGCCTATATTTTGCTGTGTCAGATTCATAGTACCAACAATACCCGCCAACAATACATAGATAGCGACTATAGTTTCAAGAAGCGTAAAACTGCGCTGATA
>CALRCC010000016.1 GCA_943354465.1 Candidatus Ryanbacteria bacterium | reverse complement strand
CGGCCCCCCGAGAGACAGCAAAAAAAGTATACTAATCGCAAGAAAAATACTATTTTCGTGGATTATAATAGAAGTTATAAAGCGGTACCATTCGCCAACGATAAATATTTTTTCTGGCGCGAAACCAGACCATGTTATCAGTCCTGCTACGGAAGACGCTGAGCGCGAAAATATAAATGCAAAAAATATAATACAAAAAAGTATTGAGATAGACAATGCGACCGCTGGTCGTTGGTTTATACGATGCATCCAAACTATCATAGCTTGACTTGCACTATATTCCAATATAGTGGTATGATTAAAAGCGTTCGGGGTCATCATAAAAACCTGCCGCTCCGAGCTGGGGCCGCGTCCTGGATAGATAGGTTCCTCCTCTCCCTATCTGGCGGGGCGCGGCTCCTACAAACCAAATCCCTGTTGCGCGATCGCAACAGGGATATTTTATTACAGCTTATTATTACAATAAGCGCGACTTCAGAAAAATATGATTACGCGCTATACTAACCGCGCACATGCTAGTTGATGATGTAAAAATAAAAGTACGCGCGGGCAAAGGTGGCAAGGGCTCTGTGGCGTTCAATAAAAACATGATGTCGCTAGGGCCAACTGGAGGGTCTGGCGGTAATGGTGGCGATATAACATTTGAAGGAGTATCTGATCTATCAATGCTCAACCAATTTCGCTATAAAAAAGAGCTTTCTGCGGAAGATGGCATTTTTGGACGCGACCAATTTCGTGATGGACACAATGGGGGCGATCTTTTATTGCAGGTGCCAGTAGGTACAGTAATTCACAATATAACTAAAAAAACAGATCACGAACTGACACATATTGGAGAACGAATCGTCATCGCTAAAGGAGGATTTGGTGGCAAAGGCAATTTTCATTTCAGATCATCGCGCAATACTACGCCAACACAATTTCAACCTGGATTGCCTGGCGAAGAATCAATGCTCCACCTTGAACTCAAACTTATCGCTGATATTGGCTTTATAGGACTACCTAATGTTGGCAAATCAAGCCTGCTCAACGAGATAACGCGAGCGCAAAGTAAAGTCGCTAACTATCCTTTTACCACGCTAGAGCCGCATTTGGGGGTTTGGTATGATTTAATATTGGCCGACATACCTGGCCTTATTGAAGGCGCGTCCGAAGGCAAAGGCCTTGGTATCAAATTTTTGCGCCATGTAGAACGCACGCGCGTACTGTTTCATTTTATATCTGCGGAATCGGAAGATCCGGCAGAAGACTATGCAGTCATCCGCAAAGAACTTGGTAAACACAGCAAAGAACTTTTGGAAAAAACGGAGTATCTTTTTGTCAGCAAAAGCGACACCAAAACTGACAAAGAGCTTAAAAAAATAGTAACTGTGCTCAAAAAGAAAAACAAAACAGCGTCACTCCTCTCAATACACGATACAGATGCGATAAAACGCGTAGAGAAAATCCTACAAAAAATAACAAAAGCAAAGCATAAAGCCGTCTAACGCGGCCCGAAAAGCTCATTGAGCTTTTTTGTTGTAGCTCCGTCCACACGGCCATTTGGCCACGCACCAGCAAGAACTTCATCAGCATATCGCTGTTGAAATGAACGTACGGCAAGCTCTGTACACACGCCAAACGAACCAGAAAGAGGACAATCAACCAGCGACTTTCCTTGTGGCGGGTACAGACCTTCTTTTTTAAGAGCCGCCTGTAGTGCGAGAACGCCAGCAGACCCATTGGCGCCCCTTTCAAACACACCAGACCATTTATACGGTAAAAGTGAAGTTTGGCCTGTCATGTATGCTGAAGAACCTTTTTCAAAATATTTTTTGATAGCGCGATAAGTCTGAAATGCTAGCTCTTGTGTCATTGGCGAGCGCACAGCGCTATAGATAAATTGCGGCTCATAGATATATCCGTATTCAATAAGGGCTGCCACACCCTTGAGAGACCCATTTGAACCGAGCGCAATAAGCTCCTGATCTTCAATGATGCCACCTCTCTCTAATGGCATAGTGCTCGGACCGACTGTATTTTTTAATTCATCAAAAAGAACGCGCGCAAAATCCTTGCTGGCGTCAGCATTTCCATATTGATGCTCTGGCACATAGATAGAAAAACCGGTATATTTTCCTGTTCTCGTAACGCGTCCTGCGTGATCATTGAAATGAATATGCAATATGATATCAATATCATTTTCGTTCGCCCACTTGTTGATACCATACAAACGAAATGCTATTTCGCTAAGAGCGCCCTTGCGCTCAATAGCGACATTACTAGAAATAAAATTGTGAGCTTTGAGTACCTCCATTTTTTTCTGCGCAATATTTTTAAACGCGATAATATCATCACGATGTTCGGTAAAATATTTTTGCAAAGAAGTCATATAATAACCAGTATTTGCGTCGCGCGCGACTATTGTCTCAAAACGAGCGTCTTTTTTGAAATGTGCATCAATACTATGCGCCAAAGCGAGCGTCAAATCTGATTCGCGTATAGTATGATTTTCGCTTCCTTCATATTCGTTATCATGCCCTGGGACTATGAGTAGTTTTATTTTTTCTGTCGTATACGCCTTATGTAGGTCTATGGCACTAATGGTAACTGGGAAAATAGAGCCCAAAAGATTATCAAATGCTGTAACCCCAGAAACAATGCCTGCAGACGTAGCGAATACATACACGGCAAAAAGGCCTCCTACACACGCTAAAAACATAAAAATAATACGCATCATACAGTATTTTTATTATACACCTCTAGCTTGAAATTCGTGCATATATGCCTTATGATTGGTTGCATATTATTCCGCGGTAGCTCAGCGGTAGAGCGAGGGACTGTTAATCCCCAGGTCGCAGGTTCGAATCCTGCTCGCGGAGCCAGAGACATTATAAGTTTATTTATAAAAAATATTTTTATGGCAAAAAGAGCTGCTGGACTCAAAGCCCACAAAAAATCCAACCACTCGCACAAGACCAAAAAGCGCCTTGAGATCAAGCGCCTTATGCTTGTAGCATTGGCCGCAAAACGTCGTCGCAAATAAGCGAACCTATGCTTATTGATCCTGCGAAAAATATACCCACAGTTTTTGTGGTTTTTGGCGCTACTGGCGACTTGATGGCGCGCAAAATAGTCCCCGCCCTCCATCTGCTCAACGAGCAGAAAATACTCCCCTTGATGTTTCGTGTACTTGGTGTTGCGCGCAAACCTCTTTCAAATGAAGGCTTTAGAGCGCATGTATCGGCTATTCTTGAAAAGCATAAAATTGATACAAAAAATACAGCATCTTTTCTCGAATCATTTGAGTATGCAGAGGGGCATTTTGAAATTGAGAGTGACTATAAAAAGATAGCCGAGCGCCTCCGCGCTATCGATGAACAATGGGGCGTATGCTCAAACAAGCTTTTTTATCTTGCGGTCCCTCCTGACTTTTTTGAGACTTTGGCGCGAAACCTATCTACTTCAGGCCTAACCGATCCGTGCAGTCCTACAGAAGGATGGACTCGCATTATAGTAGAGAAGCCGTTTGGCAAAGATTTGGAAACTGCCGAACGACTCGACGCGCTCTTGGCGACACTCTACCGCGAAGAGCAGATTTATCGTATAGATCATTATTTAGCCAAAGAGATGCTACAAAATATTTTGACCTTTCGCTTTTCAAATAACCTTTTTGAAAACAGCTGGTCAAACCGCTTTATTGAACGCATTGATATCCGCGTGCACGAAAGCGTTGGAGTTGAAGAGCGTGGCATATTTTACGAAAGCGTCGGAGCATTGCGCGATGTAGGGCAAAATCATCTTTTGCAAATGCTCGCCCTTGTCACCATGGATCGCCCAGCAAGCTTTGATCACGGCGCAATCCGCAAAAAACGCGCAGAGATTTTAGAAGAGCTCAAGACGCTAACACCTGCGGAGATTCCTGAAGCTACTTTTCGCGCACAATATACTGGATATCGTTTAATCGCAGGCGTATCTGCTGATTCTGATGTAGAGACGTATTTTAAAATCCGCGCATTTTTGCGCACGCCAGCATGGCGATCTGTCCCAATATTTATCGAGAGTGGTAAACGGCTGGGCCCAGCGCAAAAAGAGATTGTAGTAACATTCCGACATACAACGCCATGCTTCTGCCCATCAGAAGGGACGCATCATAAAAATACAGTCACCTTCGAGCTCGAACCATACGAGGCAATTCGCGTTGAGTTTTGGTCAAAAAAACCAGGGTTTGATTTTGGTACTGAGCGTAAAGCTCTCGATTTCTTGTACCGAGACGATAAGAAAAAAACACAGTACGTAGAAGAATATGCGAAGCTACTTCACGACTGTATAACTGGAGATCAAACACTTTTCTTGAGCACAGAAGAAATAAAGGCTATGTGGCGTTTTACAGATCCTATTATAGAGGCGTGGCAAAAAAATATAGTCCCACTCGCCTCCTACACTCCTGATACTACGACTATAGCCGATGAAGCAATACGCGTAGAACTATTTAGTAAAAATAGTGCTAGCGTGGAGCGATCAATTGGTATCATTGGCTTGGGAAAGATGGGAAAAAATATCGCCATGCGTCTTGCCGAAAAAGGTTGGCGCGTGATAGCTCATGATCCAGCATTTACAGGAGAGCTTCGTGGGATTGAAATAGTAAAGTCCATTGCCGACCTTGCAAAGAATCTTCCATCTCCAAAACTCATCTGGACCATGGTGCCAGCGAACAAAGCCACAGAAGAAGTTATCTTTGGCACAGATGGACTCTCATCAATCTTAAAAAATGACGATATCGTCATTGATGGTGGCAATTCGCTGTACAAAGATTCCCAACGCCGTGCGAATGAACTCGCAAAACTTGGCATTGAATTTATCGATATCGGCACATCTGGCGGGCCTGCTGGCGCGCGCAATGGCGCCTGCCTTATGATAGGAGGCAAACGCGAAGTGCTTGATAAGCTCGAAGGACTCTTTCAAGATTTGGCAGTCGGTGGTGGATATATTTATGCAGGAAGCGCTGGCGCTGGCCATTTTGTCAAAATGGTACACAACGGCATTGAATACGGCATGATGCAAGCACTCGCCGAAGGATTCGCCATACTCAAAGCGTCAGATTATAAACTAGATCTCTCTGAAGTTGCGGCGGTATACAATCATGGCAGTGTGATTGAATCGCGCCTTACGGGTTGGCTCCAAGATGCGCTAGAAATCTATGGCGACGATTTGCTAGAGATATCAGGAAGCGTCGCGCACACAGGTGAAGGCATGTGGACGGTGGATGCCGCGCGCGAAATGAATATCAAAGCGAAAGTGATTGAAGACGCACTCCAATTTCGCATCGAGTCAGAGAAAAGCCCGAGTTACATAGGCAAAATCCTCTCGGCACTCCGCAACCGCTTCGGTGGTCACGAGGCAAAGAAAAAATAATTAGTACCCTTGAATCTTTTTGGCGCTGTCGTGCTGGCGGATTTTTTCGATGGCTTTCGCTTCAATCTGACGAATGCGCTCGCGCGTGACGCCGAACTCTTTGCCTACTTCTTCAAGAGTGCGTACGATGCCGTCATCAAGCCCGAAGCGGAGTTTTAAAATCTTTTGTTCGCGAGGAAGGAGATCGCTAATAATATCGTTGATATGATCACGCAACAGGCCGCGTGAGGTCTCCTCACTTGGCGAGAGCATCTTATCGTCTTCAATAAAATCGCCCAATGTTGAATCTTCTTCGTCCTCACCTACCGGCGTATATAGCGATACAGGGTCTTGCGAAATTTTCATAATATAATAAATCTTCTCAACTGGCAGGATCATCTCGGATGCGATTTCTTCTGGCAACGGCTCTCTACCCAAATCTTGCGTGAGACGGCGACGCACCTGCTGAAATTTTGAGATGGTCTCTACCATATGCACGGGAATGCGAATAGTGCGTGCTTGATCAGCAATGGCACGCGTGACAGCTTGGCGGATCCACCATGTAGCATAAGTTGAGAACTTGAAACCTCTTCGCCAGTCAAATTTTTCTACAGCACGAAAAAGGCCAATGTTTCCTTCTTGAATCAAGTCCAGCAACGAGAGATTTGATGAGCGACCTGCATAGCGCTTTGCTATAGAAACCACGAGACGCAAGTTTGCTTGCGTTAGCTTGCTCTTTGCGTCTTCATCGCCCTTCTCAATGCGCATAGCGAGCTGACGTTCTTCTTCGCCCTTGAGCAGTGAAATGCGCCCGATTTCACGCAGATACATCTGCACTGAATCTTGAGAGCTATCTTTCTCAAGTCTAGGAACGGCTGACGCGCGTTTGCCTTTTTTTATGGCAGGTGCTTTTTCATCTACTTCGATAAGCTCTTGCGCCTCAAGTACATCAACACCACCATCAGACAAGCGTGAATACAAATCTTCAAGAAGCGTAATATTGTCTTCTATAGTAGGAAATGCACTTAAGATTTCTTTGTACGTGACGAATCCTCTCGCCTTACCGCGAGATGCCAGATCATCCATTTGCGCCTCTAACGAAAGCTTTATGCTTTCTTGCTTTTGCGACTTGCCTGTTATGCCTTTCTTCGGCTTTGCTTTTTTGGCTGGCGCTTTTTTGAGCTTTGGTTTTAGCGTTGGCTTTTGTTTTGGCTTAACTTTTTTATTTTTTATTTTTTTGGTCGCCATAATTTAAATAATTTATAGATACGGCTAAATGAGTGGTAAGCGCCTGAAACTCTGACATGAGAACGTTTGATGCCTCTCTATCTCCAACACGCTCTAGCTGTGAGATCTCTTCACGAAGTCGCGTAAGCTTGTCTTTGATAGATAATTCACGCCATGCGTGAAGCAGATTGGCGAACTCTCCATCAAGCCCTGATATATGCTCTGCGGATATTTCTGCCTCCAAAAGATAGCGATTCGCCGTGCCACGGACATCTTCGGAAAGCTCGCTCAAAATCTCCTCAATCGTAGCCGAGGAAGGGCGCTTTGTCAAAACAGAAAATATCTCTCCTGCTGATGCAAGCGCGCATTCGTGGCGTTGTGGCAAGTCGCCAAAAGATGCTAACCGCGGCTCCAATAATAAAAACCCGGCGATGCGCTCTTCGAGCTTTGCTTTGCGTGACTGCACTACTTGCGGTGCCACATTGGCCTCTTTTACAAATGACGGAGTCTCTGTTGATCCTGCTCTATATTTGCCAAGCTCACGCAAAAGAGCATCTTCGCGAATACCGAGTACGCGCGAAAGCTCTGATACCCAATGAGATTTTTCTATTTCATTTGGCAAATCGGCGATAAGCGGCAAAATTTCCTCACCTATTTTTTTCTTTGCCATTGGGTCAGATGGAGAAAACCCTGCTGATGCACGCTTTAGAAAAAACGCTATACTCTCCACCGCACCCTCAACGAACGCGCGCCAACGCTCGGGGCTCTGTACGACAATATCAGCTGGATCTTTGCCTCCTTCAATCTGCACGATGCGTATATGAAAGTCGTGCCTAACAGCGAGGCCTACCGCGCGACGCGATGCCTCAACGCCAGCCGTGTCAACATCAAATGAGAATACTGCCGTGTCAGTCAATCTTCGCAATATACTCATATGCGCGTCAGTAATAGCTGTACCAGATACGGCGACAGTATTTGTAACGCCAGCCTGATGCGACATTATACAATCCATATATCCCTCGACTACGACAACGCGCTTGTGATGATGAATGTTGGATTTTGCCTTGCCAAGACCGTACAAAAATCGTGATTTGTCATACAGCGTTGTTTGCGGAGTATTGATATATTTTGCTCCGACGCTCGCCACAGGCGAGGTCGGAGCCCCGACCGCTCCGCGCGTCTGGGCCGCCTCAAAAATACGTCCGCCAAACCCAATCACGCGACCAGTTGCATCTTCAAGCGGAAAAATAATACGCGAACGAAAACGATCATACGGCCCGCGCGAGCCCTGCACAGATAATCCTGCCTTATCAATCTCTTCTGCCGTATATCCATTGCGCGCCAAATGCTCACCCGTGGCACGCCAACTGTCTGGCGCGAACCCTACACGAAAACGAGAGATAGATTCTGGAAGTACGCCACGCTGTGTTAAATATTCTTTTACATCATCGGCGCCATCAAGATTTACTTCAAAAAACTTGGTAGCGTCATCAATGATACTCATCAACCGCGACTTCTCTGAATGCGCCTCATGACTAAACTCTTTTAGTGCTACGCCAGTTCGTTCTGCAAGCGTGCGCAGAGCTTCCGGAAATTCAACGCCATCAATCTCCATTATAAAAGCAAAAATATCCCCCCCCTTACTACACCCAAAACAATGCCACGAATCACGAGACGGCGATACATAAAACGATGGTGTTTTTTCAGAATGAAACGGACATCTGGCTTTAAAATTGATACCAGACTTTTCAAGCTTAAGATACCCAGAGACGAGCGCGACTATATCAAGGCGAGATTTGATCTCGGAAGTTTGACTCATTAACTATTCGTTAAAACGGAAAAGATGTAATTTGCCTACCTTGATAATATCTCCGGCACGGACTAAATCAGTCTGATCGCCAAGCACAACTTCAGCGCCGTCAGAAATACGCCGTATCGCGCGCTGTGAGATAAGCGTGCGAATTTGCGAACGAGAATATTCATCGCCCAAAGCGCGCGTAAGTGCGTCAAAAAGCGGAGATGGCAATATCTTCATGCGAATATCTATAGCATCAGATTCGCTAAACTCTTTGCGAGAAAATTTGCGCTCAAAGCTATCGCGAGTCTCGTGTGCTATTTTTTTGTCATGAAAAAGAGAGACGATCAACATACCAAGCTGTTTTTTTGCCTCAAATGGACTAATTTTAATAAACGCGCGCAATTCATCAAGCTCATTTTCTTGTATATCGCCAAAGCTTACAAAATAACTCTCTACGATAGAATCTGGAATGCTCATGATAAGGCCAAATTTATCCTCGGCAGAGGCCACAACGGCGATATAATTGCCAAAACTTTTTGACATCTTGCGACCATCGCCAGCCGTGCCCTCAATAAGCGGAGTCGTCAAAATAATCTCTGGCTTCATACCGTGAGCCGCCATGACAGAGCGTACCTGCATAAAGTTTAAAAGCTGGTCAACGGCACCGATCTCTATATCTACCTTGAGCTCAACCGAATCAATAGCCATCAAAGATGCATAATTTGCCTCACGCAGGCTCACTGGAGATCCTGCCTTGAGCCGTGCGCGAAAATCTTCGCGCTGGGCAACCTCACCAAAACTGATCGCACCGATCATCTCAAAAAATTCAGCGAGACGCATTTTAGATAACCACTTGGAATTTTGATGTACTTTGATTTTTTTTAAATCAAGAAGCGGTGCTATCTGCTTTGTATAAGTTTTTATATTTGCTGTTATTTCTTGATCGGTAATCTGACGACGATTATCTGTGCGTCCTGATGGGTCGCCTATCTTGCCCGTGAAGTCGCCGATGATAAAATGAACTTCGTGGCCAGCGCGCGCGAATAAACGCAACAACATCAACGGTACCGCATGCCCAAGATGGATTTCGGCCCCAGTAGCGTCAATACCAAACTTTACGCGAAGCTTGCGCCCAGAGCGCAACGATTCTTCTAGTCCTTCGCGCGTGATAACTTCACGACACTTTGGACGAATGAGCGCCAAAAAATCATCAACAGATATTTTGCCGAGTGGCTGTTCTGATCGATCGTATAGGCGCCTAAACCAATCACCTTCCATAATGCCAAGTATAACGGCTTTTTCGTATCTTTCAAAACATAAAAAGTGATATAGTTGAAAAATGCTTGACTATATAAAAAGATATTGGGCGCTTGCGCTGATCGTCCTTGCTGGCATTGCCATACATCTTATACCGCTTGTGAATTTTGGAGCTCAAGGGCTTGGCTATGATGCTGGGTTTTACAGACGACATATAATCAAACCATTTGTCTCATTCCCAAACACACTGACGCCAGGACTTGGCGATGACGCATTATTGCCACGCATAGCGCTAGATTCAATGCGAATGCTTGGTATACCAGCAGATATAATACTATTTGGATCACATATCCTTTTATGGGCGCTTGGCGCTGTAGCGCTTTTTTGTTTAATGAGAAAATATTTTGGCATGTGGACTGGAATCACAGCTGTATTTTTATTTACTATCTCGCCCATGCAATATGTCGCTTACTGGTTTGTGCTTTGGAAGCACGCGTTCGCTCTGCCAATATTTTTCCTACTATTATTAGCGCTTGAGCGTAGATCATATTGGGCCATAATTCTAGCTCTCACCCTCTCATTCAGCCACAATACTACATCGGCGTTCACAATCATGACGCTTGGGGTCTTTTTTATCATTCGGCCAGAAATGTGGCGAATAACTGGCGCCTCGTTGATGCTGATGATTGCCAGCTATTTGTTCTTGCATCCGTCATCTGCTGACCTCGTATCAGTACGCCCGATCGGCGTTTTCGTCCCTGTTGAATATTTTTTGTGGAATATAGCTCCGCTCGTGCCATTTGCTCTGCTTGGCATCACACGACTAACGCAAAACAGATCGTCTCTACTTGCGTTCGTGCTTACAGCACTCGCCTTTCCTATGGCGCAAATGCCATTTTGGGAGCGCATAATGATATTTGCCGATATAGCATTGATTGTGACAGCCGCATGCGGTATATCACT
>CALRCC010000015.1 GCA_943354465.1 Candidatus Ryanbacteria bacterium | reverse complement strand
TCTTGTGCAAGATTTGATGCGATGAGCTGATTGCGCATAGTTGTGACGGCGCCTATATTTTGCTGTGTCAGATTCATAGTACCAACAATACCCGCCAACAATACATAGATAGCGACTATAGTTTCAAGAAGCGTAAAACTGCGCTGATATTTCATCTGATTGATATTTGCCCAGTACGCCATATTTCTATTGTACGACTATTGTTACCATCAGCGCCAGTGATCTTTATTATAAATGGTCCCATACTGGCATCACACTGTACTTCATCTCCATAAAGGCATGTGCCACCACTATCAGACACGATCATCTTTGGGCCTGGGCGATAATAGATAAAGTGCTGGTCTCCTCCGGAAATTATCTTTATACCGCGAGTAAAAGTAAATGTTTTGATAAGAACATCACCGCTGGCAAGATATTTCTTATCGTTATCTGTATCTGAAAAAATGAGAAACTTGCCATTACCGCCTGGGTTAGTACTATCTATAAAAACACCGTAATTTTTTGGGAATATACCATCTGGCAAAGGCGCTACTGCGATAGCTCGTGTCTGTGCCTCGCGAAATGCCAAAGTAAGCTCACGCGCCGACCTATTGAGAGCGGTTGATTCATTGAACTGCGGGTAATTAAAAAATACAACAGCCGAAATCAGCGAGATAATCCCTACAGATACCAAGAGCTCAACTAGAGAAAACGCGCGACTGTCATTCATACTATTATATAATCGGCATCAAAATGTTTGTGAGCCATACTATGGCCGAAGAATCAATAAAAAAATAAACTATATATGTGCCGAGCGCCAAAAACGGAGCAAATGGTATCTCCGCCTTACGGCTCATTTTTTTGCTTGCCAAAAGCGCTATGCCTACAATCGCGCCTATCCAAAAAGAAGCTAGTAGAGCATACACAATATTTGGAAAGCCCAAAAACAGACCTATTGATACGGCTATCTTGGCATCACCAAAGCCCATCCATGCGCCTTTTGATACTGCCCAAATACTGGCAAAAAATGAAAATGCCATAACGCCAGCCAAAATGTCATACATCAACAACCCATCAGCGATATATAGCGGATACTGTTGCCACACTACAGTCGCCTCCAACAAAACGGCAGAGACAAAAAGCAAAACGCTTAACTGATCGGGAATAATTTTGTGACGCAAATCATATACAGATGCGGCAAGTAATATCAAAAGAAACTTTGCTATCAATATATATTGCAAGATACGAATCGGATCTTTGGGGATATCGGTACCAAACACCATATATGCAGAGCCCGCAGTCAAAACAGCGGCGGCAAGCTCAACTAGCGGATATTGGATAGAGATACCACTACCGCAAGTACGGCACCTACCGCGAATAGCCATATAGCTAATGACTGGCACCATATCATGCCAATCAAGTTTGCGAAGACATGAAAAACAGCGCGACCGCCCGCGCAGATTTTCACCAGTATTGAGGCGCAACACTACTACATTGAGAAAACTTCCCAATGCAAGCCCGATGATAAAAAGAAACGCAAGAAACATGGCTTATATTTATATATTTATTATAGCTTATATATTTATGAAAGCCACGCAAAACATGTACAACCAAGGGTAACCCTATGTAATTGCTCGAATTTCCACGATACTGATCGTAAGATAATCAATAGTCTAACCAAGGGTAACCCTATGTATGTGCATAATCATCTGCAATGCTTCTTTTAGGTTGTCTTTTGCCTCTTTCATGGTACGCCCTTGGGTATTGACCCCCGGAATCTCCTCAACCCATGCCAAAAACCAACCGCCTCGTTTTTGGTAAACAGCTGTAAATTCTCTTTTTATGATTTCTTTCGCCATATGGCAAGTGTAACACCGCCACCACGAGTCCACAAACCAACTTGGGTGTCCGACCGCCAAGTAGTCAACCAAGGGTAACCCTATGTAATTGCTGGACAAATTACTTGTGAGAAATGCCACTCTTGCGCTCGAGACGCTCTACGCGCCTTCTTAAATCACGCGTAACCTGCTCTTGACGAATGACATCTTGTGCGAGCGGACCGAACATCTGGCGTATTTCCGTGATACTAATGGTAAGATAATCAATCTTTGATTCCACTTCTGTAAAGCGCGCATCAATATGTTCAAATCGTTTGTCTATCTGTTCAAATCGTTTATCTACTTGTTCGAAACGATCATCAACCACATCAAAACCGCGTTTTACCATTCGCGCCAAATCTTCCAATGTTATCTTCTTTACCATGCATTGAGTATATCAAGATAAACATGCCAGTCAAACAAACCCACCCGCGAATGACCCCCGGAACAATCTAACCAAGGGTAACCCTATGCTTGGGTGTCCGACCGCCAAGTAGTCTAACCAATGGTAACCCTATGCTTGGGTGTCCGACCGCCAAGTAGTCAACCAAGGGTAACCCTATGTATGTGCGGGAAACAAAAAACCACGCTGAATGCGGGGTTTTTTGGTTTTTTATCAAGGCCTCGCCTTGCTATGCCTTTTGCCTTGCTACGCCTTCTTTATTTTAAAGTTTAACAAGCTGATGAGGTAATAGCTGCATCAATCGCTTTTGAAGATCCGATAGAATCTACACACCAGTGATCATCGGCGCTGGATGAATTAACGACATTCTGCTGTTTAATTTGGACAGAAACGGCCCATGAGGTTGCCTTACCACCAGCACTACTACCCAAAAAACAGGTCGGATTATTACCGCTAGCTTTTCTGGCTGCATCAATAGCCGAAAGTATGGTCGCATCGGCAAACAGTGTCGCAGCAGTTCCAGACAAAACATTACTTGATACAGAACAGCCAACATTTGCAGTTGATGCTGCAGCGTATACAGCAGTGCTATAAGCAGAATTTGTATCATAGTACAATTCAGCCTGCGTACGACTACCTCCTAAGTTACCTTTGATGGCGGCATCACTGCCCTTGTTACGAGCGGTATTGAGTGAGGCGAGCACGATACCTGCGAGCATACCGATGATGGCGATAACCACCAAAAGCTCAATGAGTGTAAAACCTTTTTTCATTTGTCTTTTCATTTATTTATATAATTTTTATAATAATAAACCTTTTAATTATTGAAAAATAATCGACCCGTCCCACCAACATAGGACAGAACTTATAAGTAGTATATCAAACCCGCCATGCAAAATAAACGCTTTTCTGTGGATAATTCTTATCCATTTGGAGCTTTCGCCTCAAGGTGATCAACGCGCTGTGCGACATCCTCCAGCCGTGTCCGAAGCCCGAGAAGGTCTAGGATCTCCGTGCGCGTTGGGAGCTGGTCAATCTTACCCTCAATACGCACCATATGATTTTCAAGGCGATCAATATCATCTTTATGAGCGATAGCACGCTCAATCATTGAGGCAAGATCGTCGAGCGTTATGCGCTGGGTTTGCTTTTCATCCATGATTTTATGGTATCTGGTTTACAATAAGCGTCAAGCAAAACGGGCTAAAACGCCTGCGTAAGATTGTAGATTGGGAGTAGCACTGACGCTACGATAAGCCCTATACCTAGCCCCAATACCAAAATCAGGATAGGTTCAATGAGTACGACGAGATTGTCTACTAGACTCTCTACCTCGCGCGTGTAAAAGCGCGATATGGATTTGAGTATGCTGTCCAGCTTGCCTGTCTCCTCACCGATGCGCATCATCTGCGTGAGCAAAGGAGGTATTTCTGGATGTCTATCAAACGCATCAGCTATGGTACTACCAGCACGCACCGCCTCGATTGATTCAAGGATAATGCCTTTGTAAATCTCATTGCCAACCACATCGGCAGTAATCTGCAACGCACGCACGATAGGCACGCCTCCAGTAATAAGCGTCTGCATATTGTCTGACAGACGAGCTAGATAAAACTTTTGAAATAACGGCCCAATGATCGGCACTGATATCTGCGTACGACTCAATGCGCGCCTACCTTCTGGCGTTTGTATAAAGCGATATAGAAAAAACCCACTGCCAAGCATCAGCAATAAAAGAAATACACCGTAGTTGATCAAAAAATTGCTAGTACCTATGACAATGCGCGTATAGATTGGCAGTTCTTGTCCTGCCTCGAGAATGATCGCTGTAAGTTTTGGTATGACCAAAGTCAAAAGCAAAACAACGACGCCAAAAAATGCCGTCAAAATAAATGCCGGGTAAATGAGCGCGTTGCGCGTCTTTGAGACGAGTGCATAAGTTCGCTCAAGGTAGTCAGCGAGATATATAAAAACATCGTCAAGCTTTCCTGACTCTTCTCCTGAACGCACCATATTTACGAAAAAACTTGAAAATACCGCTGGATGTTTTGCCATCGCCTGCGACATACTCATACCACCTTGTATATCGTCAAGTACTTCTACTAGATGAGCGCGCAAAGGACCTGAAGTAGATTGCCCGATGAGCGTGCGAAAAGTATGTACGACTGGAACCTTTGCTTCAAACAGCGTGGAGAGCTGACGAGAGAGCAGTACTATATCGCGCTGTTTTGGCTTACCAAAACCACCTATTATACGCTTATAAAAAGGGATGGCTGGAATAGTAGGTTGTACAGACAACACTACAAGGTTTTGCCGTTGGAGTGCCTGCACTGCCCCGTCGATGGACGGCGCTTCAATACTGCCTTGGCGAGCAAGGCCTTCGTGGGTGCGCGCTTGGTAAGTAAACAGCATATATTATTGAGCGATTATGCGAAGCTCTGACGGATTGAGCGAGTACCCTATGGCATTTTCCATAGTGATCTCACCTCTTCTCAAAAGATCCATCAGCGAACGATTTAGACTGACCATACCTTCTTGAGAACTTGTCTCAATGACAAGATCAATCTCGTGCGTGCGATTTTCGCGAATCAAATTGCGCACAGCTGTATTTGCTATCAAAAGCTCGTATGCAGGTATCAGTCCGCCAGATATACGAGGGATAAGGCGTTGGGAAAAAATGCCAAGCAAAGTACCTGCTAATTGCGCGCGGATTTGCGATTGCTGATTGCCCGGGAAACTATCAATGATACGGTCAATGGTTTGAGCGGCGTTGTTTGTATGGAGCGTTGAGAGTACGAGATGGCCGGTTTCTGCGGCAGTGACTGCGGCGGAAATAGTCTCGTGGTCACGCATCTCGCCCAACATCAGTACATTGATGTCTTGGCGAAAAACAGAACGCAAAGCGACATTGAAATCTATAGTATCTGCGCGAATCTCGCGCTGATCAATGATTGAGCGATCAGAAGTAAACAGATACTCAATCGGGTCTTCAATGGTGACCATATGCTCGGCTCGTTCGTGGTTGATCATATCAAAGAGTGCCGCGAGTGTTGTGGTCTTGCCGTGGCCTGTAGGGCCTACTACCAAAAAGAACCCTTGCTCTTTGCGTGCAAAATCTTTGAGCTGTGGAGGGATGTTTAGCTCTTCAATAGGGCGAATCTTGACTGGTACTAAACGCATCGCACAGCCCATAAAACTTCGCTGAAAAAATACATTGACGCGAAAACGCGCTCGCCCCTTGTGCTCAAATGAAAAATCAAGTTCTTTGTTTTTGATATATTCTGCCATGCGATCCTTTGGAACAGTCATAGTCAAAAGACCTTCCATGATATCGGGTGTGATAATATATTTTTTGGTGAGCGGTATAAGCGCACCCTGCACGCGAATAGTAGGATATCTGCTAACAGACAAATGCAAATCAGACGCTCCCTCGCGGAGTACGGTGGTGACTAGATCCTCGAGTTCTTTTTCAAAATCCATATAAAATTATTTTTTACTTAAATGATGTTTAACCTTTTCTACAACCTCACGGGGAGTAAAGTGCGCCTTGATTATATAATCTTGCGCGCCCAACGCCAGTCCCCGCTCTATGTCTTCTTTTTGGCCGAGATTGGAAAGTATGATAATAGTAGACTTTTCAGCTAAGCGTTCTTTTTTGATGCGCGTTAGTACTTCAAAGCCATCAAGAGCTAACATCACAATATCCAGCAATACAGCGTCATACACACTATGTTTTAGCTTTTCTAAGGCTGACAACCCTGAAGACGCAATATCAATAATAAACCCTTCTTCTTTAAATTTTACCGAATACATATCCAACAAAAAATCATCGTCATCTACTAGCAGGATTTTTATTGATTCGGCTGACATAGTGTATTTATTATACAACCACTTCAAAAAGCTCTTCAAGGCCAATCGTGCCGTTAAAGGCTTTGAGAATGCCGTCTTGGCGCATAGTAAGCATATTTTGGCGTTTTGCCTCTTCGGCTATCTTGTATTCTGATGGTTCATGCAAAATCACTTTTTCCAAGTCTGGTGTCATAACCAGCGTTTCTACTATAGCGATTCGTCCACGCATACCTTTCGGACATGCGGGAGATGGCTCTGCCTCGTAAATAACAGCTGGCAACTTGACGCTCGCTCGCAATGTCTCTGGCATATTGGCGATTTCTTTCTCCATGCTGGCTTTGAGGGTGCCTGTGAGGGGTATTTCTTTGCGTGACTCTGCGCACAATTTGCGGACAAGACGCTGGCCCATAGCAAGCGCTAGTACTGACGGTATCAAAAATGGATCAATGCCCATATCAACAAGACGAGGCACGACACCTATAGCATCGTTTGTATGCAGTGTTGAGAGTACGAGGTGGCCAGTGAGCGCGGCATGAACAGCCAACAGCGCGGTCTCCTTATCACGAATCTCCCCTACCATAATGACATCTGGGTCTTGACGAAGAACGCTACGAAGACCTGACGCGAATGTATAATCAATCTCCGGGCGCACCTGCGACTGATTGAGGCCTTCCATATAGTACTCGATTGGGTCTTCCAAGCTCACGATATTACGCTTCTCATCGTTTAGAACCTTGAGCATCGCGTATAGTGTGGTGGACTTGCCTGAACCCGTTGGCCCCGTAACCAATATCATACCAAATGGACGCTTGAGCGCCTCTTGAATCTTTTTCAAATTATCACCATCAATACCGAGGTCTTCAAAACTCTTGATGCCGATCTCTGGATCCAAAATACGAAGCGCTACTTTCTCGCCGTAATAAGTAGGAAATGTAGAGACGCGAAAGTCGACATCACGACGGTCAACATGCACGCGGAAACGACCATCTTGCGGTTTTCGTTTTTCATCAATCTTCATATTGGTCATAATCTTGACGCGAGAGATGATGGCCTCGTGGACATTCATCGGCAAAACAATACTTGTATAAAGCACGCCGTCAACACGAAAGCGCACACGGAGCTTGTCAGCTGATGGTTCAATGTGCACATCGGACGCCTTGCCCTCAACGGCGTGACGCAAAATAACGCTAACCATCTTGGTGATAGGCGCGTCTTCCGCGATAGTAGTCTCTTCACGCGTACGGGCGTTTTCCTTGCCTGGTAGATCAATAAGAGTATCACCAAGAGTAGCTATCGCCTTTGATACCTCTCCACCGATGCCCTGATACCCCTTTAAAATTGCCTGAAAATCAGAACGAGCGATAAGAAAAATCTTAAACGGTATATCAATATTTGACGATATGAACTGCAACGCCTCGCGAGCTTCAAGACTGTCTGGCGATATCATACCAATCTCAAGAACGCCGTCTTCAAGACCCAGTGGCACCATTTGATAATGACTGGCGGATTCTTCTGGCAAATATTTCAATACATCAAACGGTATTTTTGCGCCACCAGTATGTCTGACTGGTACGCCTAGCAAATCAGATTTTGCTTCCAAAACGGCGTCTTCTGGTACACCCATATCCGTAAGAGTCGTCTCAATGTCCTTGCTAGACTCGCGCGCGCTGTTGCGTGCTTTGCGAGCAAGAGCATCGTCAATGACTCCTTTGGCGACTAAAAGATCTAAGACTGAACGCATGATGATTTAACGCCGTGAAGTATTTGCGGGCGCGACGACTTGCTTTGCGCTAGCCTGTGGCGAGTTCCAAAGCATAAAGACTCTGCCAGGTATTGGCGATGCTGACGGTATGACCACCTCTTGCTCTGTAAGGCTTTTGAATTTGGCATCATTGAAAAACTCCGTATCGAGTGGGACATTGGCAATAGCGGCAAAAATATTGAGCGCGTCTTGGACTTCTCGCGCTTCTTTTGACAATGCTGATTTGCCGTCATCTCCAGCAGGGCCAACGCCTTCTGCGGACTCTACTTTTACAACCTGCGAGCTATCTGGCGCGTCTTTGACAAAATAACTATACGCCATAAATGTGATACCTATGACAACGGCGATACCAGCGCCCAAAAAAAGCATCTGTTTGCTGTTGCCTCCAGACTGACCTCCGTATAAATTGCTGTTGCTAATTGCCGGCATAATAAAATTTACCCTGTAATACAAGAGCGTAAGACGAGCTTTGCCCGCCTGACGCGTCGGCACTGGTGATTTTAAGTGTGTCTACATCCATCAAGCGCAGATTGTCCTCCATAGTCGTCAAAAGCTCACGAATATCGCTATATCTACCGCTGATGCTTATATCAAACGGAAGCTCCTTGTTTGTCTGCTTGTCTGACTGCTTTGCGCCTACATCAGCTATGCTGATGGTTTTGGCATCAAGACCTGCGTCTTTGATAATATTGTTTAAAAATACATACAGATCTTCTGATGCGACCTTACTAGGCACCAGCAAGCCCAATCTGCGAATATCGTCTTGTCTTACCTCGGACAGACGGCCAAGATACTTTGCTCGATCATCCTTTGTGTCTTCCGCTGTTTGAATAATCTTTTTCATATCTGCGATATCAGCCCACTGCGCACGGATATCAGTGACCATAGGAAGCGCGAAAAACTGGATAGACACAAGAGCTCCGACAAACATAATGATTACCAATATACCTTTCATTGGGATCCCCCAGTATCACTGGTTGTAATTTGTTCTGATGCGGATGATGCCAATGGTCTTGTGCGCAAATATTCTGAAGTGAGCTCGATATCCACAGAAAAATCAACCGTACCGCGATCAGTCAATACTGGTGGCTTAAAAGTATATGACTTTATGATGTCTTTGAGTGTAGAATCGCTGTAATATTTTATCTGCTGGGCAAACTCAACATATCCTGAAGCTGTAAGGCTCATCTTGACGGTATCATTTGAGAAATCAAATGACCTTATATTTACCGAGCTTAAAGTGCTACGCTCGGCGAAGATAAAAGCCTGCGACGCGTATACATGCTCGCCCAAAACTTTTTTGGCGATAGTGATACGATCTTGAATACTCTTGATATTTTGCAGTGAAGCGAGCTCTGTCTCGTCTCGCAATTCTTTGAGCGCTGTTATGACCGTCTCCTTTTGCTGTTCGTTTGATTGTTTGAGTAAGAATAAGCCACCAGTAAATGCAAATGACAGCACAGCCACGATAATAGCAAGAACGCTAAAAATACCGAGGCCTTTTCTTGGCACTGCGGTTGGCGGAGTAATCTGTGAATGTGATATGAACTTTTGTTCTTCCATTGCCTATAAATAAGTATACATCAAATTAATCAATCGTGCCGAGTGTGCGCAACGCTAAACCTGTGGCTACACTAAAACTAGGAGCAATACTCTTGAGCGTTGGCTGTAAAAATGCTGGATATACCAACTGACTAAACGGATTTGATAGCAAAACCTCTATACCAAGCTTTTCTACTGCATAATCAACCAATCCAGGCATCAAACTACCACCGCCGACAAGAATTGCATGATCAATAGGGAGGCCAGTGCGCCGTCTGAATGTAGTGCGGACGCGATCAGCTTCGTCAAAGATAGAATCTAGTAATGGCGTGATAGTATGACGCACGCCAGTCGCCTCCGGCCTATTTGAAATGCCAACATCACGCTTGACTTGCTCTGCGCGCTTGAAATCAACGCCTAGTGATTGCGATATAGCGAGAGAAAATGCTTGGGAGGCGCGATCTACATGATGTACTGCCTGTACAACGCCTTGGTTTACGATAAAAATTTTTGTTGAGAGCGCGCCTATATCAAATATGATAGATGCTCCACGCATACGCGAAGATAAAATGCGCGCCGCGCTAAATACTTCTATCTCAAACCCGAGTGATTCTATTTTGGCCTGCAAAAGAATGCGTTTATATTTTTCTACGACATCTTTCTGCACTGCCGCGAGCAAAATCTTAATTGTATGAGCATTCTCGCCTTCTACAGCAGGGATGCGCCACCAATCAACCACCACATCAGACAACGGGATAGGGATATATCTACGAGCTTCAAATTGGATAGCTTCCGCGAGCTGTTGATCATTGAGCTCTGGCATATCAATAGTCGTGATAAAGCTATGCCTGAGAGGAATAGAGACAATACCACGAGTCGCCGTAACGCCAGCTTCCCTCTGCAGATCAACTAGCATCTCTGATACTTTTTCATCTGCCAAAAGTGTCGCGCGCCCTGCCTCGCCACCGGTGTATGCGGAAGTTGATAACTCGCCGTATGTTTCAAGCACTGCCTGTTCTCTATCTTTGCGTACCTGTATAATTTTTAATGATGCGGTACCAACATCTATGCCAAGGACGCTCTTATCCTTGGTAAAAGATTTAAAAAGTCCGAGCGGATTAAATGACTGCAGAGAAATACCATTCATATATGATGCCAAAAACCGCACAAACTAATGAGCATAAAATTATGATACCACAAAAAGAGCTATGGTCGGCGCGAACAGTTATCCACACTGCTATGCAAATACTATTTCCTCCGCGCTGTGGTGGGTGCGGGGCGCGTGGGGCGTGGATTTGTGATGGATGCGCCAGCGATATACGCGATTACGCGCAAAATTGTTTTTTCTGCGAGACGCACACGCTTTCTACTCGCGTGTGTGAGGCATGCGCGAAACGCTTTGCTATAGAAGCGATATACTGGCCTTGGAAATACAATAATGAAAAGACGCATAAAATCATTGGCGATTACAAATATAAAGGGCTAAGGGGTGCCGGGCCTACTCTCGCAAAATATTTACGACAAACTGTTATTGAAAGATTGCCTGATGATGATTGGCAAGTACTGCCGATACCTATACACAAATCAAAAGAGCGCGAGCGTGGATATAATCAATCATATCTATTGGCGCGTGAGCTTGGACTACCGATGATAGGACGCGCGCTTGTACGCTCAAAAGCTACGCCTCCGCAGGCGCGCATGAATTCGCGTAAAGAGCGGTTTGAAAGTATGCGCAATGCATTTGAAGTACAAAGACCTCAAGATATAAAAGACAAAGCGATTTTACTGATCGATGATGTCGCCACCACCGGTGCCACGCTTAGCGAGGCCGCTCGCCTTCTAAAGCGCGTAGGCGCCCGCCGCATCGTTGCTGGAGTGTTGGCTCACGGGTGATTACTCATCGCCACCTATACCAAAAAGTAATTTAAATGCATGCATGATTTTTAGACGTGATTTTTATACCACCATTTGTAGAAATAATGAATACTTTTTTGAGTATCCATAATCTAATATAATATCCATGAATATTTTTTGGTCGTATAAACATGGCGACCCGATATTCTTTTTCTCCTTCCTCGCATTCAGTTGATAAAAAAGATGGATTGCCAATACCTACTTCAGCAAAAATTTTTCTTATCGTCATATTTAAAATTTGGCGGTACCTTTTGGTTAAAATCCGAACCTTTTTTGAAGAAAATCCTGATGAGGCCTAGTGCCGCCTTCGGTGGCACGCTCGGCTCGCGGGCGAAAAGGAAGGGGGTCTGGGGGAGGGAATTTTCGGCAAAAAAAGTTCGAACTTCAAGTAAAAACTACCGCATACAAAGAAAACACCAATACTAACTGTATCGGTGTTTTCTTTGTATGCGGAGGCGGAAGGATTCGAACCTTCGAGGCGCTTTTGGCGCCTACCTCATTAGCAGTGAGGTGCTTTC
>CALRCC010000014.1 GCA_943354465.1 Candidatus Ryanbacteria bacterium | reverse complement strand
GACATTTTGCTCGTCGTCGGCACACTTATCTGGGCACTCTACGCCGTTTGGCATGCATCACCCGAACTCCGCTGGGTCGTCTATGCCAATATCCCGTATCTCTTGTGGGGGGCATTCGCCACTTGTGTGCAATTAACAATAACTTATCTCAATAAATAATATATGTCATTAAATATCAAAATAATTTTAGCAAGCGTGAGAGAGGGCAGATTTGGCGACAAGCCCGCAGAGTGGATTACCACTATAGCCAAAGAAAAAGAAGAATTATTAGTCGAGATGCTTGATCTTAGAGAATATTCGCTTCCCATTTTTCAAGAGGGTGTATCCCCAGCGGGAATTAAAGGGGAGTATAGAACTCCGGAAATAAATCGCTGGGCAAAAAAAATTGCTGAGGCAGACGCTTTTATTGTTGTCACCCCCGAATATAATCACGGCTACCCATCCTCATTAAAAAATAATATAGATTATCTGTACAAGGAATGGAACGACAAACCAGTCTGTTTTGTGTCTTACGGAGCGACAGGCGGAGCTCGGGTTATTCAACAATTACGCCAAGTCTCAACCGAACTGCAAATGGCTCCTATTAGAAACAGTGTGCACATCATGTCTCCGTGGTTTTTGACCGAGACCGACGGCACCCTGAAAGCTGGGGCACTCGATGTTTATACAAAACCCGCACAAAATATGGTTACTCAGCTTATATGGTGGGCCAAGGCACTCAAAAACGCTAGAGAACAATAAGATCAATACAAAACTATAAACTGAGGCTTTTAGTGTCTAATAAATACAAATAAAAAAACTCTAACAACAGTTAGAGTTTTTTTATTTGTATTTCAGGTGTATTTAATTTGGCATCAATACTGAATCGATGACATGAATTACTCCGTTTGTACATTCTATGTCTGCTTTTACTACTTTGGCATTGTTTATCATAACACCATTTGAGGTGTCGATTTTAACCTCGCCACCTTGTACTGTCTTTGCAGAAGTTAGACCCATTACATCAGAAGCCATTACTTTTCCTGCCACAACATGGTAAGTGAGTATAGCTGTTAGCTTTTCTTTATCCGCGAGGACAGCGTCAAGAGTCTCTTTTGGAATTTTGGCGAAAGCTTCGTCAGTTGGAGCAAATACAGTGAAGGGCCCTGCACCAGATAGAGTGTCTACTAATCCTGCTACTTGTACTGCAGTGACCAATGTTTTAAATGATCCTGCTTCTACGGCTGTTTCTACTATATTTTTCATATATTTATTTAATTTTTTAAATTATTAATTCGACCTTTTCAACTTGGTGCTTAGTGTATCATATTTTTTATGTTACAATAAAAAAATACTTTATTATACTTAAGATTAACGCATACAAAGGCATAAAACTATGATCTTTATACTTATCGCTTTGTTTGTTATTGCGGCGCTTTGGTCTATCTCAGGATTTTTTGGTTCGCGTTTTGAGCAGGCGGACTATACTGTGGTAAAGAAAATGGATGGATATGAAATACGCGAATATCCGGCACATATCGTAGCGCAAACTACTGTAAAGGGTTCTAATGGAAAATCTATGGGTAGAGGCTTTAGAATTGTGGCTGGATATATCTTTGGAGGGAATACAAAAAAAGAAAGCATTGCTATGACTGTACCCGTCGTCACACAAATTGACGACGTTAAAAAAATATCAGAAAGTATCGCTATGACTGCGCCGGTAGTGGCGACGGTTGAGGGCGACTCGCAAATAATATCTTTTGGTATGCCTCGCTCTTATACTCTGGAAACATTGCCTACACCAAATGATCCGAGAGTAAAAATTGTGATGATTCCTACCAAGAAATATGCAGTACGACAGTTCTCGTGGAATCGCTCGGATGCACGGATCAAACAGATGAAAGAGAAACTACTGTCGGCACTTCTCCGAGACGGAGCGTCGACAAAGGGAAGCACAGCATATGCGGGATATAGTGCACCATGGACTCCACCATGGATGAATCGTAATGAAGTATTGGTAGAAATTATTAATTAATATTTAATTTTATGTTTATAAAACTTTACGCAATCGCACTCCCAGTTTTTTTTGCCATCGACATGGTATGGCTGGGTATCGTGGCCAAAGACTTTTATCGTGGGCAAATTGGCACACTTATGAAGTCGGACGTAAACTGGACTGCGGGGATTATTTTTTACCTGATATTTATTGTGGGACTAGTGGTATTTGTCATCACACCAGCCGTGGAAAGGGGCTCATGGACGCATGCACTACTTTTCGGTGCGCTGTTTGGTTTTGTGTGTTACGCAACCTACGACCTCACGAACCTAGCTGTCGCAAAGGATTGGCCACTTCTCGTAACTATCGTTGATTTGGCTTGGGGTGCAGTACTCGCGGCTTCTGTATCTACCGCGACATACTTCATCGCAAGTAAAATTGGTCTATGAGTTATTTTTTAACGCTAATTTTAATATTGTTTGCATACATGAGCCTGTGGTTTGTGGTCTCTTTGCTCAAAAAAAGAAATGACGTAGCTGATGTGGCTTGGGGGTTGGGGTTTGTACTGATGTCATGGATATCCTTTTTTCTTTCGGATGATCCTAGTGTACGAGGAATACTGACAGGGGTGTTAGTGAGTATTTGGGGCTTGCGTTTGGCGTGGCATATTCATGCAAGAAACAAGGGCAAGGCGGAGGACTATCGCTATCTCGCGTGGCGCAAAGAATGGGGCAAGTATTTTTATATCCGTTCGTATTTTCAAGTATATCTTTTGCAAGGCGCGTTTTTGTTTCTCATCGTTCTGCCAGTACTGCTTATCAACAAGAACGCTGGCGGAGATATCGGGTTGCTCGATTTTCTAGGCGTAGCCGTGTGGCTCATCGGTTTTTATTTTGAAGCTGTCGGTGATGCGCAACTTGCGCGATTTATTAAAAATCCGGAGAACAAAGGCAAACTCATGCAAAGCGGTCTCTGGGCATATACTCGGCATCCAAATTACTTTGGCGAAGTAACACAATGGTGGGGTATTTGGCTTGTCGCGCTTTCTGTTTCGGGTGGCTGGCTTGGTATAATCGGTCCGATCACTATAAGCTTTTTGATTTTGAAAGTATCAGGTATCCCTATGCTTGAGAAGAAAATGGCAGAGCACCCAGCCTTTGCGGAGTACAAAAGACGGGTTAGTGTTCTTATACCCATGTTGCCTAAGAAATAGTATAATAAAAATGTCGATACATTATATTAATTAATTAAAATATATATATATGAAAAATTATTTTATTATAGGAGCCGTTCTTTCGCTTTTGCTGGCGCTATATTTGTGGTTTAACGGTCAAACAGATGAAGGTTTGTTTGTCGGTCTTTGGGTCCCTTCCATTCTTTCGCTTGGTGCTCTTTTGAAAAAATAGAAATCATGTCAAACACGTATATTTTTATTGTTGGGGTAATAATCTCAGCAATAGTCCTTTTTGGTATCTTAAAGAACAGATAATCTATGATGCTAGATTTTGTCGGATTATTTCTGTTGATTTCGGGGTTTGTCGTTGGACTTGGATCGGTGATAGTTGTTGATATCCATGGATTTTTAGGACGAAAATCAAGTTATTGGACCGAGGCGACAACACGAACACATAAAGTTACAAAGCCACTTATTTGGGTGGGTATTTTTCTAGCTATCATTGGTGGCGCTTTATTCTTTAGAAACGAGCCATTTTCTGGATTGCCAATGTATCTCGCACTCATTTCTATCATGCTTGTTTTAAACGGCCTGTTTTTATCTTTTCGAGTAAGTCCTTATCTTTTGCAAAAAGAAAAAGAAGGGCGTTCGAGCGAAATTTTGCCGGACTCTTGGCAAAGAAAAATAATAGTCGGTCTTATTTTGTCTGATCTCGGATGGTGGGGGTCTCTAGCACTAATCGTTTGGTATCTTGTTACAAAATAATATGAGTCTAAAACATCCAATAAAAGTTTTTGTTAATGACAAGATGCAAAAGAAATATAGTTATGTGTTAACCGAGCCTGTCGGTAGAAACTTTGATCCTCGATTTAAACCAGATCTAAGCCCAAAACAAATGCTCGCAATCGGTGTTTTTGGTGGGGTGTACCTGCGTGATTGTACGAAAGAGTTTCCCAAAGATTGGTTTACAAAAGCAAAGTTTCAAAAAAATGGTATTCACAAACATGACCCCAAAATAAATTTTTTTGGAGTAAATGCCAGCCAACCACTTTCAGTGTGGCTCGCGAAAGGGTGGATACATCCGCAAGATCCACGTGGATGGTTTGAGTGGTATTGTAGATACTATATGGGTCGTAGAACCGATGATGACGAAAGGCAAATCAAAAGATGGCTCGCTATGCGACGACATATAATGCAAATAAAAAATAATTGTAGAGTTGAAGATATTTTTTGTCGGCCTCGCCAAAGACAAGCGGTATTGCATTGGGCCTATGACTCGAGAAAGATGTGATCTAGGGATCAATTCCACATTGGAAATATAGTAACAAAGACTGTGACCGCACAATTTTTTATTTTTCTGCCATTTTCTACACATCGTAGTGCCAAAATCCGGACTAAAACATTTATGTTTGCCTTCGGATAAATAAAAACATATGAAAACCGATATGCCAAAAAATGAAGAGGAGTTCAAGAAAAAACTAACTCCAAAACAATACGAAGTTTTGAGAGAAAAAGGTACAGAAGCACCTTTCTCTGGAAAACTAATTCATCCCGATAAAGATGGTTTCTACAAGTGTGGTGCTTGTGGCAACCCACTCTTTAGGGCTGAGGCAAAGTTTGAATCTGGCACAGGTTGGCCAAGTTTCGATGAAGCCTTGCCTGGAGCGGTAAAAAACATCGAGGATACTTCTCTTGGAATGATAAGAACTGAAACGATATGCGCAGTTTGCAACTCACATCTCGGTCATGTGTTCGATGATGGTCCAACAAAAACAGGAAAAAGATATTGTATGAATTCAGTATGTTTTGAAGATTTTGATAGCAAATAATATGAATAAAAAAATTATTCTAGCGGGGGGCTGTTTCTGGGGACTCGAGGATTTAATTAGAACTCAGCCGGGAGTTGTTACCACCGAAGTTGGCTATACTGGTGGGAAAAATGAAAACCCGACATATGAAAATCATCCTGACCATGCCGAGGCTGTGGAGATTGAATACGACTCAACTAAGACATCATACAAAAAACTTCTAGATTTTTTCTTTCAGATTCATAATCCCACAACACTTAATCAGCAAGGAAACGACCGAGGAACATCATATCGCTCGGCTATTTTCTATGGAAGTGAAGAGGAGAAAAAGGAAAGTGAAAACTTTATCAATATTGTGAACAATTCAAAACGGTGGAAGGATCCGGTTGTGACAACCTTAGAACCTCTTGGAACTTTCTACCAAGCAGAATCCTATCATCAAGATTATTTACAGAAAAATAAAGGTGGTTATACCTGTCATGCCATCTGGTTTGATAGTTATTTAAAATAAGGGTATATGAATATTTTGAATATTACCTTTATAACCAGCAATCAAAATAAGGCTGACTATCTCGCCAAATATCTTGGTTATCCTGTTGACCATATAAAACTAGATTTAGATGAAATTCAATCACTTGACCTGAAAGAGATAGTCGAGCACAAAGTCCGCCAAGCGTACGAAAAAATCAAAAAGCCAGTTATCGTTGAGGATGTGGCTCTGGAGTTCGAAGCTCTCGGAGGATTGCCAGGGCCTTTTATAAAATTCTTTGTAGAAAAAATACCTTTTGAAAGAATTTGCTCAATGGTTAATGGGCAAACAAGAAAAGCAACGGCACGATGTGTATTTGGCTATTTTGATGGTCAAGACTTAGAATTGTTTGAGGGAAGCTTGGGTGGAAAAATTGCAGAAACTCCATCAGGTGAAAATGGCTACGGGTGGGATAAGATTTTTATTCCGCAAGGATATAATGTGACGAGAGCTTCACTCGGTGAGGACGACGATTATAAAACTTATTTACAAATTAAACCTTTTGCAAAGCTTAAGCAGTATCTTGAATCTAAAGTAAAATGAATAAGAAATACCAAATATTCATCATTCATGGTGGGATGACGTTTAAGAGTCATAAAGACTATTTGCATTTTTTAAAGACCAGAAAGATTTCTATTGAAAAAAGAATAAGTTGGGCGGGGGAGTATCTGGAAAAAAGTTTAGGCAAAAATTACGAGATTGTTAGACTTCGGATGCCATTGCAAGATAATGCTCAATATGAGGATTGGAAGATATGTTTCCAAAGATATGTTCCTTATTTCAATAGCAAGACCATCTTGTTTGGAAATTCACTCGGGGGGATTTTTCTTGCAAAATACTTATCAGAACATAAGTTGCCAAAGAAAGTACTATCAACCTATCTTATTTGCGCACCGTTTGACGGCACGATAACGGGGGAGGATTTAGTCGGAGGATTTAAACTCAAATCAGACATCTCACTTCTCGAGAAAAATTCTAAAAATTTATATCTGCTATTTTCAGAAGATGATGACATTGTGCCACCCTCTCACGCTGAGAAGTATAGGAAAAAATTAAAGAATGCAAAGATCATAGTCTATAAAAACAAAAACGGTCATTTCAACATATCTAAATTCCCAGAAATTATCAAAATGATCAAAAGTGATACCAAGAAAGCATAATCTGGCTATTCTTGATATAAAAACAAAACCCACAGGAGTGTGGGTTTTCTTTTTGCAGTCGTAGTATACTAAAGGTATGAAAAATCCACTCGTTATCATCGGCATTGTGGTCGTTTTGATTGTTGGGTTTGTCGTCATGCGTGAGCAGGGCATTTTTGCCCCTGCCGAAAAACTTTATGTGGCGGCCGAGGGTGATGGCAAGATTGTAGTCATCGATCCTGCCAAAAAATCTGTCATCACATCAATCGATCTAACGGTCGAACATGATGGCGGTACGGTTAAATTTTTCCCGCACAACATACAAGTTGCACCCAATGGCAAAAGCGTATGGGTGACGGCAAATAGCGGCAAACACGAAGGGCATAGCGGGGGATTTATACCAGCAGCTCTCGCACACGGTGAAGCTGTGGAAGGGTCTAATCCTGACGAGGTAATCGTCATCAATCCGCTGACTGATCGTATCATCAAGCGCATACCGCTCGATAAGGGCGTACAAGGTGCGCATGTGGTTGTCACCGCTGACGGGTCATACGCGTATGCTACGGCACAAAAAGTTGGCATTATCTACAAGATCAATGCCAAGACCTATGAGATAGAAAAGAAAATCCCTGCACCCTCGGCAAGTCAGCCACGCGGCATGCGCATTTCTCTGGACGACCAGACGCTTTATATAGCTATGCTGACTGGCAAAGCGCTCGGTATGCTTGATTTGGCGACTGATAAGCTCACGCAAGTAGGTCTTCCAGGTCAGGTGGTGCAAGTCGGTGTAACGCCTGATGGCAAGACGGTGTTCGCATCGCTCTATGACACCAAACAGCTCGCCATGTACCGTGTCGATACTAAATCAACAGTTATGGTAGATCTTCCACCCAGTGCCAAAGGGCCAGTTCAGATGTATCCCACGCCTGACTCGCGTTTTGTCTATCTTGCCGATCAAGGATATTATTTTGGCCAGCTGCAAAACAATATTGTCTATAAAATAGATGTATCGACAGGGCAGATAGTAAAAGAAATTAAAGCAGGTGACGCACCCCACGGCGTAGTGGTTTCCAAAGACGGCAAGTTTGTATATATAACAAATCTCAAGAGTGATGATGTCAGCATTATTGATACCGCGACTGACATGGAGGTAGGCAAGATTCCGGTTGGCAAAGAGCCAAACGGCATTAGCATCTGGTCGAAGTCCCTAGGAGGCACTCCATAATGTATGACGCTATAGCAAACGCAGCCGAACAGCTTTTATGGAAGCCAGAGATTGAGCGACCAGCTGATTTTCCAAAAATCAAAAACATTGTCGTGGCGGGCATGGGCGGGTCTGCGCTTGCGGCATACCTTATACCAGCCATTTGGCCAGAGATAAATATTATTGCGCATCGTGATTATGGGTTGCCATTTAATACACAAGGCGTGTTTGTCATCGCGAGCTCGTATTCGGGAAATACCGAAGAGGTGATTGACGCGTTTCGCACAGCGCGTAAAGAAAAATTGCCAACAGCGGCCATTGCAACCGGCGGCGAACTTGCACGACTCGCAGAGGCTGAAGAAGTACCACTCGTGCGTTTACCACAGACAGGCATCCAACCCCGTGCCGCTCGCGGGTATAGCATACAGGCACTTTTGACGCTCATAGGCAGAGACGCCGAGTCAAAAGAACTTGTTACTTTTGCGAAAAAATGGGATCCACGCGGGACAGAAGAAGTAGGCAAGCGTCTTGCATCCCGCGTACACGGCAAGGTGCCGATTATCTATACATCAGAGCGCAATCGCGCGATTGGGTATAATTGGAAAATTGTTTTTAATGAAACGGCAAAAATACCTGCGTTTGCCAATACTATTCCAGAGCAAAATCACAATGAGATAAACGCTTTTGATAATGTACTTGCTGGCAATTCATTCGCGTTTGTTATAGTGCGTGATGCCGAAGACCATCCGCGCGTCGCGCGTCGCATGGAAGTGCTCGAAAAAATATTATTGAGTAAGGGGTGGCCGGTGGAGGTGGTAAATCTCGAGGGTAATTCTCGCGTTGCTGTCGTTCAAAATGCGCTCACGCTTGGCGATTGGGCGGGGTATCACACGGCGATGCTTATGAATCATGATCCTGATGCGGTGCCATCGGTGGAATCATTTAAGAAAATGTTGTAGAACGGATATATCATGCAAAGCTTTTCTGAGTCATGGCAGGGGAGGGTCGTTCTACTTTTGTTGCTGGTAGGCGGGGCTTTTTTGATTTTTTCCTATTCCTCACCATCGTCATCAGAAAAAGATCATAAACTCTCACGCGATTTTACCCAGCCAAAATCTTACGGATCGCTCGATGATTTGATGCATGCCAAAGACACCGATTGCATCGATCTTAATTGTTTTGATGATTATTTTTCCGATATTACGCAGGAATATGGGCCCGAGCCTGCGCTCTTATTGCTCACGCGCTATCAGGAGACGGGTAAAATAGCTCGTTCACTCGACGATCATCAGCTCGCGCACCGTATTGGTCGCAAGACCGCAGAGATGTTTGGTGTGAATCCGCAGGCGTTTGATCTGTGTGGTACGAGCTTTAACTATGGTTGCCAACACGGTTTTTTTGAATATGTCCTCGGTCATACGGACACCACCAAAGATGCCGCGACACTTATCTGTGAATCTATCGATGGTTCCAAGCCACCCAAGTCTCGTTTTTATTGCTATCATGGTGTAGGTCACGGTGTGATGATGGCTCGTGCCAACGATATTTTTGAATCAGTCAGAGAATGCGACACGCTGGTGGACGCGACCGCGCAAGATGGCTGTTGGCAAGGCGCGTTTATGGAAAATGTAAACGCCGGCATGAAAGGTGAGTCAAAATCTAATGTGTTTTCAGAGACCGATCCACTCGCTCCATGTAATAAAGTTGAAGAAAAATATCGCCACGAATGTTTTATCAATCACGCGGGTTGGCTTATGCGCTTCTTCTCAAATGATACTGCCAAGGCGTCAGCGGCATGCCTCAAAGCGCCCGAGGCAAATAGAAGCGCGTGTGCGCAGAGTATCGGTCTGATGGTGACCAATCCTTCTTGGCATTCATCGCTCTTGCCCAACGCAGGCGCAAAAAGCTTTGAGGACGCAAGTTGGGCGATTTGCAATATGTTTCCCAAGGAATTGCGCCGGGAGTGTATGATAGGCGCGGTTGATAATCTTGTTAATTTCGACGAGCTCAAAGGTGCACGCGTCGGTGCCTTTTGTGAGCGCGCGCCTGCCAATCTTGCTGATGAATGCTGGCGTGTGTTTGGTAGTAACCTGACACGGCAAACGACCGATCAAGGTATTATTCGTACTATTTGTTTGAATACAGCCCCATCAGCATACCAACACATGTGCTTGAATGGCGCAGGAATACACCAATGAGTAAAAAAGAAAACAATAAACCGTCAGGAGATCAAAAGTGGCGCGCCGCCTTTTTTATCGTGATTGCGGCAATTGTTGGGTACCTCGGCGCGACCTACTGGAAGGGAGCTTCAGATGATATCAATGTGCCTATCTCAAAGAAAAAAGTTGAGTATACCTACAACGAAGCCATTGCAGAGGCGGATGAGACGGTATGGACCGACGAAGCAGCGCTGTATTCATATGTTAAAAAGTTTGGTCCTAAAAAAACGATTGAGCATTTACACTCGCTATCAGCAAAATATGGCGATTGCCACGAGACTGCACATAAGGCGGGGCGCTTTTCGTATGATATCTATGACGCCAAGTCGTTTAAAGAATGTAGTGCCGAGTGCCACTCCGGATGTTACCACGGGGCGACGGAGTCGTACTTTCGTGATCATGGTACGGCAAATCTTCAGACTGATCTAAAAACTATTTGCTCGTCAGAGCTCAATTCATTTTTTAGTCACCAGTGTCTCCATGGCATCGGGCACGGACTGATGGCATGGTCAAACTACGAATTGCTTGATGCGGTTAAAAGCTGCGATCTTTTGGACAAAGGACAGTCATCATGTTGGACAGGAGTGTTTATGGAAAATATTGTAGGCGGCCTTGGCGCTATCGAAGGCCACAAATCAAAATTTTTGAGCGATGACCCACTCTACCCCTGCAATGATCCAAACCTTGGCGAGCAGTACAAGTCCTCATGCTATTTTTTACAGACATCACGTATGTCGCAACTTTTCGCGAGCGACTTCAAAAAAATTGCCGATGCTTGCGCAAAAGCCCCGCAAGTCTATCAGCGATCCTGTTTTGAGAGTATGGGGCGAGATGTAGGTGGTGTGCACCGCAGCAGCACCGCGTTAGCTATCGTTCAATGTCAGTATGCACCCAAAGGCGATATGCGCATCGGTTGCCTAATCGGGGCAGCGCAAGATACTTTTTGGGATCCATCAGGGCAAGATGTCGCTCTTGGTTTTTGCGGCTCGCTCAAAGATAAAGCTGAAAAAGATGCTTGCTATAATGTTATTTTGAGTCGTGCGCCCGAAGTACTTGGATCCAAAGAAGCTATCACTGCTTTTTGTAAAAAAACCGAACCCGCATATCGCGAACAGTGTATGGCCTATGCTCGTTAGCATATGAGCTCTCAGGGTGGGTGGCAAAAAATGTTTTTACCAGTCTTTATTTTTCTCGCAGGTCTTGCATCGAGCGCCTGTGCCTTGTCGTTTTACTATGCAAGCGGTTTTAGCTACGCGGTATTGTCGCTGTGGGCGATGTCGCTTTTGTTTGTAAGTATTTTTTTCTATTGGATTACCCCAAGTACGCATCGTGAGCGAATTTGGAGAAAGATGGATCTGCTCGTTATCGCAGGGTTGTTGGTCATCGTCGCTCCTTTATATCTATACCATGTGTACGATATACCTCATCAGGTCAATACTGATGAGATACATATCGGCGATTACTTTGAAAAAGCAGCGACACTACCGGATCCCGATCTCTTTAGCTTGAGTGATTATTTTTATTTTCCGTTTCTTGTTTTTTATATCATGGGTAAAGTGACGATGTTATTGGGTAATTTTGATTTTCCCACTATGCGCCTTACTCACGCTCTCTTTGGTGTATTGATTACTGTACCCGCATACATGATGTTTCGTGTGTATTGGTCGCCACTCTATGCTGCCGGTGCGACGATGCTTCTTATGTCCAACCATGCCTTACTGGCTATCAGTCGCATGGTGAATAGAAACAATGTTCTCGCGCTCAATACTGTTGCCGCTTTTTGGATACTCGTACTAGGCATACGCCGCAAGTCGCCCTTTTTGCTTTTCGTGGGAGGTATTATCCTAGGACTTTCATTTTATCAGTATCCATTGGCACGCCTTATTTTTCCCGTGTGGTGTGTTTTTTTGGCGGCACTAGTCGTTGTATATCAGCATGCGATACGTTTGAGGCAGATTCTTATGATAGGAGTGATAAGTGGACTTGGATTTTTAATGACAGCAGGACCAAACATTATTGCCATGAGTCAATTGCCTGAAGATCCAAACAACTATGGG
>CALRCC010000013.1 GCA_943354465.1 Candidatus Ryanbacteria bacterium | reverse complement strand
TATTTATGACGCGGGCGACGCTCTTCTTTTTCTGCTGTGCGTATCGCGGTTTCTTCAGCTGTTTCCGTTAGCGCACGAATAGAAAGATTTACACGGCCCATCTGGTCTATGCCAGTGATTTTTGCCTCAACCTCATCCCCTACATTTACTATATCTGTTACTTTGCCAACACGAAAGCCAGCAAGTTCAGAGATATGTACAAGGCCTTCTTGTCGTGGAGCAAATTCAATCATGGCACCAAATTCAAAAACGCGTGATACTTTGCCGTGCACAATTTCGCCTGCTTCGTATTCTTTTACGATGCTTGCAACTCGTGCTTGTGCCATTTCAGCGGCCGATTGATTTGTGCCAGTGATATATACTGTGCCAGTTTGCTCGATATCTATTGAGGCGCCAGTTTCAGCGATTATCTCGTTGATGACTTTGCCACCAGGACCGATGACGTCTCGTATTTTATCTACAGGGATTATCATTTTTATGACGCGAGGAGCATGCGCTGGCAAGCTAGCGCGTGGCGATGGCATTGCCTCTAAGATTACATCCATGATGCGTAGTCGTGCATCGAGTGCGTCAGCGAGCGCGTCACGCAAAATTTGTATAGTCACGCCTCCCACCTTTACGTCCATCTGTACGGCGGTAATGCCTTCTGTTGTGCCGGCAGCTTTAAAATCCATATCCCCGTGGTGGTCTTCAGGCCCCTGTATATCAGTTAACACTTTATATGTATTTTCATCTTTCATCATAAGTCCCATCGCGATACCGCTGACAGGGCGTTTGATCGGTACACCAGCGTCCATAAGTGCCAAGATTGATGCGCACACAGAGCCCATAGATGATGATCCGTTTGACGAAAGAGTTTCAGACACGATGCGTATTGTGTATGGAAAATCTTCTTTTGCAGGTATTACGGCCTCTAAGGCTTTTTCAGCTAGCGCCCCATGCCCTATCTCGCGTCTGCCTGGCGATCCCATACGTCCAGTCTCCCCTACGGAAAATGGAGGGAAGTTATAGTGATGCATAAAATGTTTTTTTGTGCGTACGTCCATTCCTTCAATCAAAAGCTCATCGCCAGGAGCACCAAGCGTTACTACTGACAATATATGAGTATCTCCACGGAAGAATAGGCCGGATCCATGCGTGCGTGCGAGAAGCGTCGTTGATGCGAAAAGCGGGCGTAGCTCTTTCATGCCTCTACCATCAGGACGACGATCACTCTCAAGGGCGTTTCTGTGTACGATGTCATTTATAGCTTCTTCGTACATATCTGACGCAGTCCCCTTTGAGAGCGTGGTGTAGTGCTCTTTTACTGCACTCATCCACTCAACTTTCAATTCACCAAGAGTATGGTCGCGATGCATTTTATCAGGCATAAAAAGTGCGTCCTCTAGCCGTGGCATTATATGTCTTTTTAAAAGACTCGCAGCTTCCTCTGGTATCTCCTCTACTTTTGGAGCAAATTTTTTCTTTGAGATTTTCTGAAAAATCTCATTTTGAAAATCATTGAGTTCGTTTATATGTTTGAGAGCGAGCTCTATTGCTTTGGCAAATTCTGCTTCTGGCATTTCTTTTGCTTTGCCTTCAAGCATATTTACTTTGCCATCACATCCGGATACTACAAGATCGAGCATATGTGCCGCGCGTTCTGTGTCGATCGGGTTGATGATAAAGTCGCCGTCAGTTTTGCCTACGCGCACCGAGCTTACAGGCCCTGCCCACGGGATGTCTGATGTGCCGAGAGCCAGTGAGGCAGCCAGTACCGCCAAAATATCAGGGCTATTTTCTTCATCTAGCGAAACCGTAGATGCCACTACTTGTATGTCATGGCGCATACGACTATCAAAAAGTGGTCGTATAGTGCGGTCTATAAGACGACCTATCAAAACCGCCTCTTCAGACGGGCGTCCTTCTCGGCGCATAAAGCGTGAGCCCAAAATACGGCCTGCCGCATAATATTTTTCCTCGTAATCTACGGTCAGTGGAAAATATTCAACTGTCTCGCGTGCGCCTCTGCTCATGACTGCGGTTGCAAACACAGTGGTTCCGCCCATCGTCACCATTACTGATCCGTTGGCCTGTGCCGCAATATTATTAAATTCTACTGTGATTGTTTTTCCGGCTATGTCACGCGTGAAGATTTGTTTTTCAAGAGTTGTCATTTTCGTTTTTTGTTTGTTGTTTTTTAATTTTCATAATGTACTTGCTTTCAGCTCCCAAGTCTACAAATTCATCTGCCGATTCTTTGAGTTTTAGCGATGTACTGCGCCCAAACGACATCACTTCTACTCTACGGCCGTTGTTTTTCAAATATTCTACCAATGGCACAAAGTCTCCATCGCCAGAACAGATAACGATAGTATCAACAGTGCTTGCTGTGCGCACTGCGTCAATCGCAAGGCCTACATCCCAATCAGCTTTTTTGGCACCGCCAAAAAATTCTTGAAGTTCTTTGGCGCGAGTCTCAATACCAAGCGTGACCAAGGCATCAAAAAAACCTTTTTCTTCTCCAGTTTTTGTACTGATAACATATCCAAACGCTCGGATTAGTTGTCGGCCTGATACTGCCGTTTTTAAAACTTCTTTAAAATTAACGCGTGCTTCAAATAATGATCGCGCCGAATGATACAAATTTTGCGCATCGATGAAAACAGCGACACGTTGATCTTTATGCTTTCTTAAGTCCATTATTTTTTGATTCCGAAATGTCTCTGAAGCTCTAACAACTTCTTTGGGTCGCCTTTTGCGAGATATTCAAGCAATGATTTGCGCTTTGCAACCATTTTTAAAAGGCCGCGGCGTGAGTGGTTGTCTTTGCGATATTTCTTGAGATGATCGGCTAGCCGTTCGATCTGAGCGCAGAGAAGACCAATCTGGACGTCTGAAGAGCCCGTGTCTGTATCGTGGACACGATGCTTTTCGATAAGTTTAGTTTTTTTCACTGTTGTCAGCATGGAAAGTATTCTAACAAACCTTTCGTCTTTTGACAAGAGGAGCTCTGTTGTATGTAGTGAGCTCGCCTTTTACATTTTTGGTATACTGATTGTAATATTGTGCGACCATAAGACATATAAGCAAATTTTATGACTATAGAAAAAATAACGCGCGAATTTTTAGAAGATCTGGAGCTTGAGCGAGGGCGCTCTCCAAAAACGATTGAAAACTATGATCATTATCTAAGGCGATTTTTCACGCACGCAAAAGTCGTGAGCCCAGAAGGAATATCTGATGAGTCTGTAAGATCATTTCGTCTTGCGCTTAATCGTACTGGGCTATCACCTCGTACTCGCAATTATCACCTTATCGCGCTGAGGATGTTTTTAAAATATTTGGCAAAGCGAGATATTAAGTCACTCGCGCCAGAGCGCGTAGAGCTTGCAAAGCTAGGCGACAGAGATATTGATATACCGGCCGAGGGAGACATTGATCGATTGCTTAATGCCCCCAAAAATACGCAACAAGGGCTTCGTGATCGTGCGATTTTGGAGCTTTTATTTTCTACAGGACTTCGCGTATCAGAGCTTACCGCTCTTAACCGTGACTCTCTTGATCTTAGGCGCGACGAATTTTCAGTGCGAGGCAAGGGATCTAAAATACGCGTAGTATTCCTCTCAGAAAATGCTAAAGAAGCAATCAAGATATATCTTGCAAAACGAGGCGATATATTGGACGCACTTTTTGTCGGCGTTCAAAAGAAAAATCAGGCGCGCCTCTCTCCTCGTCAGATCGAGCGACTGGTAAGGCATTATGCGATCTCTGCAGGGATACCAGGAAAGGTTACTCCTCATACTTTGCGCCATCTTTTTGCTACCGATCTTTTACTCAATGGCGCAGATATAAGGTCAGTACAGGTGATGCTGGGGCATTCATCAATCACTACTACGCAAATTTATACTCATATAACGGACAGACATTTACGCGATGTGCATAAGGCATTTCACGGCAAGCGAAGAAAATAAATAAAAAAATAGGGAGTCTTTTGAGACTCCCCCGTGCCGTATTCGGTCAATACCAATATGGTTATTGCCTTTAGGCGTTTGTTGTTAGTGGCCGATGGTTCGTTTGGTATGTCGCTGTGGTGTGTCTTGCCGCATCACTCTGACCAAGCGACGGTCAGGCCCGTCTCGGTACGTAATGCGAGCATTCTCACAGTCCTCGCGAGCCGCAGGATTCCAGTGGCCATCATTCGTATATCGAGTTCGCCCTGTATTGCTCGACACATTTCGTGACCATTGACCTGCTGACGGATTCCATGCCATATCTATCTCCACGATATTCTTTGATCTTTTGGCAAGATCAAATGAGGTACTACTCCCCCTGATTTTCCTCTGTGTCTGGTTCTCGTATGCGAGATTTGGCTATATCTATAGCGCGTTGAGAATCTTGCGACGCCTCTTCACATTGTTCGGGAAGCCTCCTTTTGCTTCTGTCATGATTTGGAAGAGCGTTTCGCGCTAGCGCATAGAAATTACCGTTCCCTCGTCTCATCAAACCCCCCTTTGTCTGTTTGTCAGCTAAACACAGCCAACTCGTTTATCTATATAGATATATTATATATCTAATTAAATATTGCAAGGGTACTTAAAGTACGGCTTCCCGCGCGCTATTATGGTATTGACTTTTATGTCAGTATTTGGTATAATACACAACAGATAAGGTGAGTGGACAGAACTTTGACTTATGAATAACTCTAGATAACTAAAAAAGGAGCCAAAATGGCAAGGGGAAGAAGTAGTGGCGGAAACGCCAGAAACAGTCATCCGCGAATCAAGGTCGGGTATACTGATCTTGATTCGCGGACTGATGGAACCTGTTCTGCCAAGCTCACCGCTGAAGTCAGTGGTGGGTATGGTGATGAGCAGGTGCAATTCTTTATTGATCTCACGCCAGTAGGCACAGAGATCAGCGTGGACGAATTTGGCCACGCTCAAACCCTTGCTACTGGGTTCAGTAGTATGAATCATGTCGTAAAGGCGGCATTGGTCACCGATTCCGGAAGAATAATTAGCGCAACATCTCGGTCGATTGAAGTACCGAGAGAGGCAAAATCTACGAAAGTAGATAAGCTGATTGTTGCGGCAGGCGGTTCTGGTGGTGTCTACACCATCAAGGTCGTCGTGAAGTCAGAGACGAGCCAGCTTATCAAAGGAGTGCTGGTAGAAATCTTTGACGACTCTAACGGTGGCTCGTTGCTAGTTTCAACGGCAACAAACGAGCATGGGACTATCCCTCACACCAAAGTTGTGGTGAAGGGCGATGTCGGGCGGTATCGCGTTGTAGCGGCAGGAATCGTCCATGAGCTTCGGTTTTATGGAGGTTCCTCTGTACGATGCTATCTCCCTCTCGTTGCAAGTTCCATCAAGGATTCGCGTATCGAGAGGGGGTCCATTTGGTCTCCCCTCATTAACTTCTGGCACGGCCTTTGCGATGCAGAGGCCGCTGTCAGCAAAGAAGAAGAGCGGATTCGCACTCGTAATGCGTATTCAGCTCGGGAGAATTAAGTGGGAAAGAGGCTCGTGAAGAAGATTCCGTTGTCTTATCGTATCGCATGGGCGATACGAGAGAACAACAATGTGCGCCTTGCCATTGTATGGGCGTTCATCGCCGCGTACCTGGTATTTGTGTGTGCGTTTATCGGCATTATGCCGTCGCGCACTAGGTACTCTCTGGATTCAGAGAGGCATGAAACATGGTTAGATACCGGCAAATTCCTGACCAAGGCAGAGCTCGCTGGCGGTGATGATTCTACATTCACCGACAGAGTCCGTCCGTGGGCATGGGGCGGAATGCTGATCATGATCGTGGGTGGGGTGATGTATATACCCATTGCGTTTCGTGAAGAAGCAGAAAGGGTTGTCAAAGGCGCCGTTCGTCGCTCGCGTGAGCGCACGGGCGGCACAAAAGATATCCCAGATATTGACGATAGTGATCCTGCGAAAGCAGGCACCAAGTCAACCGCTCTGGGTGCCCTTGGAGGATTCGGCAAATTTGCCGTCAAAGATTTGGCATTGGAATTCTTGTGGGAAGTCATTGGCAAGGCTTTCCGCAAGACTGTGAATCGAGGAGGATGAGATGATAAGGAATTCTGTACTTGGAGGTGTGGCTCTCACATGCTTCGTTATTGGCGGACTTGTAGGGAGCTGGAGCATCGGATTTGAGGTGATAGGGATTGGGCTCGTGCTTTATCTTGTCTCTCAATTGCAAGAATATCGCAAGATCGCGATATTCGCGGTCGCAGTGTTTTTGCTGGCCTATCACGGTCAGGGGGTTGTGTCGTGGATCATCGGGAGTGATCCCGGTGTGATTTCTGCCTACAAAGACAGAAAGACGGACACGAGTCTCATGGCAGAGGAAGAGATCCGCCCAGAGGCGCTCAATGCGAGGCAAACCCTCTCAAAGGAATGCAATCGCATTGAGGTGCTCGAGACGAACGTACTGAATGATCAAATGAGGTCTACGACCTCATTTGATAGTCTCGATCAGTACTACAAAAAGATCGAGGCGATCAAGGAGAAGCGTGGAAAGTGTGAGCAATACGCGCAACACGGAACGGAGAAAGGATTGTTTGACAACCTTTCTCTCCCAGCTATATCTTCCATCAAGAGTCCGGTAACGATGATTGATGAGGGCATTCCAGTTGGAGGAGTAATCTTCCTTGGTGCATGCATCGGTGCAGTGTTGCTAGTGCTCCTGATCGGGCTACTACAAAAGGGTGGCGCCGCAGGATGGGTCGTCGTTCTTTGTCTGGTCGCCGCTCTTTTATTCCACTTTGGCGTAGTAAGGGTTGGCGATCAGAAGGTCGCCATGATGCCGGTTGCGAGCGAGATGTCAAAAGCCGAGTTTGAGGCAGTCGCCTCAAGCGCTAGGCAGTGGGCACTCGTGCCGGTATCATTCAGCATGGCTCCGCACAGTCATGTTGGAGAGTTTGACCTTAAGCGTCTCCGGCTTACGCTGGAAGACGCAAAGGTCATGAGCGACGACTACCTGTTCGTCGCTTACGATGCGGATGGGCGAACGGCATATGCTGGCAGGTCACATAACCTGCCAGAGTCAGCAAGTCGTCTGTACCTCAACAACGATAGTGATTTGCCAGCGCAGGTCACACTCGTTTTTGAGAAGTATTAAAATGGGCAAGGCCCGGGGCGTCATACAACCATGTATGGCGCCCTTTCTTTTTTATATAAGCGGGTTTAACATTCAAGTAGAGTCCGGTTGATGGTAGTACATTGAATCTATGAATCTAGATGGCTTCGTAAACGAGAGGATCAGCACATGTGCGCATAGAAGCGCAAGGAGCTTGAAATGATGGAAGCTATACCAGTCAGAAGCAATAAAAAGACCAAGTTTCTTTTTGTCTGGTCGTTTATCGCTGCGTATTTTGTATTTAATATTATATTTATCGGCATTATGCCGTCGCGCACTAGGTACTCTCTGGATTCAGAGAGGCATGAAACATGGTTAGATACCGGCAAATTCCTGACCAAGGCAGAGCTCGCTGGCGGTGATGACCTCACGCCAATAGATAGAGCTCGCCCATGGGCATGGAGCGGTTTTCTGGCCAGTCTTGTTGTAGGGATTTTTTCCGCACCTATCATTGCAATAGATTTTTTATTGGAAATGATCGGTGGGTCTGCATGGGTTTCTCGTAAAAAATCATATTAACAAGATATATTGGAACAATGATTCATAGATTTTATCCTTCGTAATATCGAGGGAAAACATTAGCCAGAGGCGTCATACAACCGTGTATGGCGCCCTTTTTCTTCCCTCGTGGTACTATATATGGTATAAGTTTTAAATAAACAGATGCATATGTCCTCGTGGTGAAATGGATATCACGACTGGCTTCGAACCAGTTATTGGGGGTTCGAGTCCCTCCGAGGGCACATTTAGAAGCAATTAAAAATTAAATATCCACTCGTAGCTCAGTTGGTAGAGCAGTCGCCTCTTAAGCGAACGGTCGTAGGTTCGATCCCTACCGGGTGGACAATAACTTATGTCACAAATACCAAGAGAAATAATCTCTATAATCGAAACATTAGAGGGGGCCGGTTTTGAGGCGTTTGTCGTGGGCGGGTCAGTGCGTGACTTGCTCATCGAGCGAAAACCAAAAGATTGGGATATCACTACAAGTGCTGTGCCAGAAGATATTTTGCGCCTGTTTCCTGACAGCAAATATGAAAATGATTTTGGCACAGTGTGCGTGTTCACGCCAAATCCAACTGATACATCGCTTGCGATGGTCGAGGTGACTCCATATCGTACAGAAGCGCAGTATTCGGACAAGCGTCATCCTGACAAGGTTGAGTTTGGAAAATCACTTGAAGATGATTTGGCGCGTCGCGATTTTACTATCAATTCACTCGCGCTCAATGTAAAAACCGACGAAATAATTGACTTATTTTCAGGTAAGCGTGATTTTCGTGAAGGCCTTATCCGCGCTGTCGGCAACGCAGAGGAGCGCTTTTCTGAAGATGCTCTACGCATTATGCGTGCATTGCGCCTATCAGCCGAGCTTGGATTTCATATTGAGGACGAGACGCTCGTGGCTATCAAAAAAACAGTAAAGCTTTTGCGCTTTATTGCCAAAGAGCGTATTCGCGACGAGTTTTCAAAGATCATACTCTCCCCCGCGCCTCACGAAACGCTAGAGCTTATGCGCGTGCTTGGTATATTAAAACTCGTAATGCCAGAGATCGAGGAAGGACATGGCGTCGGACAAAACAAACATCATGTTTATACTGTGTTGGAGCACAATTTATACGCACTCAAATACGCAGCTTCAAAAGAATGGTCGCTCGAAGTGCGCATGGCGGCATTGTTGCACGATGTAGGCAAACCGCGTTCAAAACGAGGTGATGGGCCAGATTCGTCATTTTACGGGCACGAGATTATTGGCGCCAAGATGACGGCAACGATGTTGGGTAGACTCAAATATTCAAAGCAGTTTATTGAAAAAGTTTCAAAACTCGTTCGCTACCACCTCTTTTATTACAATGTAGATGAGGTAGGCGAAGCATCCGTACGCAGGCTGATAAGAAAAGTAGGGCCAGAAGATATGGAAGATTTGATAAAGGTGCGTTTTTGCGACAGGATTGGCTCTGGCGTGCCAAAAGCCGAGCCGTATAAGTTGCGACACTTTCGCTTTGTCATCGAGAAGCTCTCCAGAGATCCGATCTCGGTCAAAATGCTAAAGGTAAATGGCGGCGATATTATGAAGATTGCCGATATTGAGCCAGGCCCAAAGGTTGGCCAACTGCTCAACATTTTACTTGAGGAAGTACTTGATGATCCAAAGCTAAATACTAAAAGCATATTGACGGCTCGCATTCGTGAGCTTGCGGATATGACGGAGCGTCAGCTTAAGGCGTTGGCGGATGGAGCGAAGAAAAAATCATCAGCGCTTGAAGAAGAGGAGGTGGTAAAAATAAAAGGTAAGCACCGAGTTAAATAAAACGGAGTGTAGTATACCGGTAGTACGCGCCCTTCGGGAGGGCGTAGACTGGGTTCAATTCCCAGCACTCCGACAAATTTATAATATAAAAAGGATAGTTTAGGTCCCCTTCCCCAACGAGTGGTAGTAAGCAGTATCTGATTGCCCAGATCTTTTTTTCTGCTTCTCATCTTCGTCCCCCTCATCATTGTTTGAGATACTCGCTATATATTCTTTCACTATTTCTGCTGTGATGTTTCTATCATACATCTCACGCAAAACTTTTGTTTGCAGTGGAGAAAGTGATTTGGATTGAGTGGCGATGCTAGTCAAAGTCTCCATGATACTATTATGTAAATTCGCGCGTCGAGGAGGAGAGTAAGCTGGGCGATGGCCGGCTTGATAGTTTTCAGCATCAGGGCGAAGCACGGAGTCTCTTCGTGAAGAGACGTATTGTTTACAGGTTTCGATAAAAGCTTCTCGAGCCGTATCAGTCCCGAATAAGCCAAGGATAATTTCAAATTTTTCTCGGCCACTTAATTTTTCCGAATCGTTTTCGTTCCCCTCCGCTGTATTTTTGATTTTCTCCATAAATATATTGTAACTAGAATATACTCGCACAGTCCACTTTCTTTCCAAAAAAAATCGCTCACTAGTTAGTGGGCGGTTGCGGTAGGCTGCAATTCGGACTCGGTTTTGCGAAATTATTTTGCGGGAGGAAGGATTCGCAAAACCGAGACTAATTTTTTTGAAATTCAGCGAGGATTTGGTTTCCGCCCCGCATTCCCCCCACACCAAGTGTGAGAGAAACTTGGTTCTTTTGTATTAGAGTGTAGAGATGAGATTTGGCATTGCGTTCCCACACTAAGCAAGGCGCAGAAGGATGATTCCCTGCCTACCGGCAGGCAGGCCAGCACTCCGACAAATTTATAATATAAAAAAATGAAGCCGTGGATCTAGTCCAGACGGCTTCTTATCGTTGAGCATGCACCGCAGTGCGTTGCCTCCGGGCGTATCAATAGGCGCAGATTATTCATGTCAGAGCCACACCCAAGGCATCTCCCATAGCTTCCATCGGCAATGCGTGATAATGCCAATTGTATCGATGGGATAATCACCTTCTGCTTGTATGACACATGCATGGCTGGCATTTTGGTTTTGCCGTCCATAAATTCACGAACTCTTCGTTGCATCTTGCGCAGTTTTCTTATCAAATTCTTTTTTCGGTTATTGATAAGAGACTTTTCCATGGGTCCCCCTTTAGTTAAAGATCCTATAATTACTATAGCATTTATTTGTGCATATTAAAAAAATACCCATCACTGTGTTAGTGATGGGTATTGGTCGATGACAGTATGTACTGATTGCTAAGCCAAAGAAATCCTTTGAGCTTTTGGTAGCCAGAATGCTCTTCTAGCATTTCGTTTAACCACGCCTCAACGACAGGACTTAGCTTAATCGCTCTTTTTGTCAGACGCACTATCTCCTCTTCATCTAGCGTATCTACTCTATAAAGAGTGTTGTTCAGTAGAGCGCGGGCGCACAACAGGTCATGTAGCGACGGCTTCCTTGCCCATATAGCGTCGCCAATGAGCTCTGGCATTATCTCCATCAGTGCTTTTGCCACAGTTTCCATGCTTCTAGAATCCATATTTTCCTCCTCTGTACGGATTATATCCAAAAGAACGTCGTGGATATAGTAAATCATTTATGATATTTTGTCAACAATATCTATTGGCAATAGATATAAAATTTAGTATAACTAGCTAATATTTGGGCCAGTGGTACTCAAACTTGGGCCTGTAGTTAAGTGGTATAACGGCGCATTCGCATTGCGCAAGCGGGAGTTCGATTCTCCCCAGGTCCACCAAACGAAACATTGTCGGAATTATAAAAGCGGAGCGATTTTGCGGGGGTGAGATTTTTTTTGAAAAAGGAAAGGGTGTTTTTCTTTCGGGGTTCTGCCCTCCAAGTATTCGGGCAGTGTGGCGGGGCGAAATGCGGGCGGGCTTCTGAATTTTTTTGGCGGCTACTATCCTTCCTTTGATTTTGTGGGAATAAGATTCTCAATTATTTCAGTAGGTACGACTTCATCATATTCAAATAAAACCTGTCCGTCTTTTTCCTTTTTGAACAAGATGCGAATATTTTGTTTACCATCGATAGTTTCTATTTTCACATCAAACCCCTCGGCAAAATCAAATCCTTCGTTATTGAGAGCGGAAACAAAAGCATCTCGTTCAATTTTGCCCTTTGTCTGCTCAATCACTTTTGCTAAAAATGATTCTCCTATACCTTGATGTGTGCCGAAAAGTCGTTTGAGAGTATCTTCGTAGTTTTTGCTTTTGTCCTGCGCCAATTCGTCCCAACGGGGAGCACCGGTAAGATATTTTTTTACTATCTCGGCGACTCGTCCAGCGATACCGCTATATGTTTCCATACTACTATCCTTCAACAGCTCGGCAAGAATGTCGCTTTGCTCAACCAAAAACTTCAAATACTCCCCATTTTTAAACGCCTCGAACGCCTTCTTTCCAAAATCGGTTGAAATATCTATATTAAAATTTAATCGCTTATCAATAGCGATCTTGCTCCCAATTCCGAGTTCTTTGTTTAATTTACTTTTTAGCTCCTCGATACCTTCATTTCCGGTTATTTCATCCAATTGCCCGCTCATCACAAATCCTGCCGTCTGTTGTGTTCTTTTTCTTGGACTGCCGAACGCAACTGATTGTGAAATATCCGGATCTTCAGATTTTTCTACCGACTGTTTTCTGCCGGTTTCAGTCAGTGCTATTTCTTCATCCGACTTGTTTTTATCTGATTCCTTTTCCGCATGACGAAAAAACCGCAGAACAATTCTTGAAGTTACATTTTCCTTGGTTACTATGTTTTCAAAATTTGGTTGTTCTACTCCCATACTATTTTTTTGCTTTTTCTATGATCTTTATGATTCCGTTATTTGCATCAACCTCAACCAAGTCTCCGTCTTCAAGAACTTTCGTTGCTACTTTAGTTCCTATTACGCAGGGAATGTTTAGTTCTCGAGAGACAATAGCAGCATGACAAGACAATCCTCCTTCGTCTGTAACCACCGCACCCGCCCGCTTCATCAATATAACGTAATCTGGTGTGGTCATAGGTGCCACTAGTATTTCTCCAGTTTGCAACTTACTAAAATCTTGTTGATCTTTTATCACTCTAAC